>DATLZG010000207.1:0-9309 GCA_035574095.1 Burkholderiaceae bacterium
CGGTCGCCAGCAGCGTCTCGTCGATCGAGTTGCCGCGCAGCCGCCAAAGAAGTGCGTCGATGCGGTCCGCGCCCCAGAACAGTTCGCCGTCGATGCGAAAGGTCGGCACGCCGAAGATCCCGGCGGCCACCGCGGCCCCGGTCACGTCGATCAGCCGCCGCTTGACGTCCGGCTCCTCGGCGCGCGCCAACAGCCGGGGCCCGTCGAGCCCGCACTGCTGCGCGAGCATGACCAGCACCGCGTCGTCACTCGGATCGAGCCCGCGCTCCCAGGCGCCGTCCAGCAGCGCCAGGCCGAAGCGCCGGCGCGCGTCCGGCGCATCGAGCGCGATGCACATGCGCAGCGCGCGCAGCGGGTTGAACGGATGCGTCGGCGGTCCCTTGACCAGCAATCCGAATTGAGCGGCGAGGCGCAGCACGTCGCGCATCGTGTACGCGCGCTTGGCCGGCGTCTCGGCCGGACCCTTGGTGCCGTGCGCGGCGAGCAGGCCCGCCAGCAGCACCGGGCGCCAGTCGAGGCGCGCGCCGGCGGCTTCGATGCGGTCGCACTGCCGCGCCGCCAGCCACGCGTACGGACTGATCGGATCGAAGTAGAACTCGACCGTCGGTGCCATCGAACTACATATTGCGCCGATACTGCCCGCCGACCTCGAACAGCGCGTTGGTGATCTGCCCGAGCGAACAGCAGCGCACCGCGTCCATCAGCACTTCGAACACGTTGCGGTTCTCGATCACCGCGCGCTTCAGTCTTTCCAGCATCACCGGCGCTTCGTGCCGGTGGCGCGCCTGGAAGTCGCGCAGGCGCCGCAACTGGCTCTGCTTCTCCTCCTCGGTCGAGCGCGCCAGCTCCAGTTTCTCGGGAATCGGATCACCGTGCGGGTTGCGGAAGGTGTTGACGCCGATGATCGGGTACTCGCCGGTGTGTTTCAGGTGCTCGTAGTGCAGCGATTCCTCCTGGATCTTGCCGCGCTGGTAGCCGAGCTCCATCGCTCCCAGCACGCCGCCGCGTTCGCTGAGCGCCTCGAACTCCTTCAGCACCGCCTCTTCGACCAGATCGGTCAATTCCTCGATGATGAAGCTGCCCTGGTTGGGGTTCTCGTTTTTCGCCACCCCCCACTCGCGGTTGATGATCAGTTGGATCGCCATCGCGCGCCGCACGCTTTCCTCGGTCGGCGTGGTGATCGCCTCGTCGTAGGCGTTGGTGTGCAGGCTGTTGCAGTTGTCGTACAGCGCGATCAGCGCCTGCAACGTGGTGCGGATGTCGTTGAACGCGATTTCCTGCGCGTGCAGCGAACGGCCGCTGGTCTGGATGTGGTACTTCAGCTTCTGACTGCGCTCGTTGGCGCCGTACTTGTCGCGCATCGCCACCGCCCAGATGCGGCGCGCCACGCGCCCCAGCACCGCGTACTCCGGGTCCATGCCGTTGGAGAAGAAAAACGACAGGTTCGGCGCGAAGTCGTCGACGTGCATGCCGCGCGCCAGATAGGCTTCGACGAAGGTGAAGCCGTTGGCGAGCGTGAACGCCAGCTGGCTGATCGGATTGGCGCCGGCCTCGGCGATGTGGTAGCCGGAGATCGACACCGAGTAGAAGTTGCGCACGTTGTGATGGACGAAGTACTCCTGGATGTCGCCCATCACCTTCAGCGAGAACTCGGTGGAGAAGATGCAGGTGTTCTGCCCCTGGTCCTCTTTCAGGATGTCGGCCTGCACGGTGCCGCGCACGTTCTCCAGCACCCAGGCCTTGATCTTGGCCGCCTCGTCGTCGGTCGGTTCGCGGCCGTTGTCGGCGCGGAACTTGTCGAGCTGCTGGTCGATCGCGGTGTTGAAGAACATCGCCAGGATCGTCGGCGCCGGGCCGTTGATCGTCATGCTGACCGAGGTGTTCGGCGCGGTGAGATCGAAGCCCGAGTACAGCACCTTCATGTCGTCGAGCGTGGCGATCGAGACGCCCGAATTGCCGACCTTGCCGTAGATGTCGGGCCGCTCGTCGGGGTCGTTGCCGTACAGCGTCACGCTGTCGAAGGCGGTCGACAGTCGTTTGGCCGGCATGCCTTCGGACAGCAGCTTGAAGCGCCGGTTGGTGCGGAACGGATCGCCTTCGCCGGCGAACATGCGGGTCGGATCCTCGTTTTCGCGCTTGAACGCGAACACGCCGGCTGTGTAGGGAAACGATCCGGGCACGTTTTCCAGCAGCAGCCACTTCAGCAGCTCGCCGTGGTCTTCGTACTTCGGCAGCACGACCTTGCGGATCTTGTTGCCGGACAGCGTGGTGTGCGTGAGCCGGGTGCGCACTTCGCGGTCGCGGATCTTGACCACGTATTCGTCGCCGGCGTACGCCTGCTGCATCTGCGGCCACATGTCCAGCAGCTTCTTGCTGCGCGCATCGAGCTGCGCTTCGCGCGCGGCGGCGAGCTGCGCGAGGTTGGCGTTGTCCTCCTTGCATTCGGCCGCCAGCAGCCGGCGCGCCGCGGCGAGCTGCTGGCGCTCGCGCGCGATGCGCGCCTGCTCGAGCGCCCGTTTCTTGTAGGCGCGCACGGTGTCGGCGATCTCGGCCAGATAGCGGCTGCGCGCCGGCGGCACGATCGGCGTCTGGTTGGTCGAGTGGCGCGTGAACGCGAGCGGCAGGCGGGACTTCTCCAGTTTCAGCCCGAGCTCTTTGAGCTTCGGCAGCAGCGCGTGATAAAGAGAGGTGACGCCGTCGTCGTTGAAGCGCGCCGCCATCGTGCCGAACACCGGCATGTCGTCCGGACTCTTGTTGAACGCGCCCCGGTTGCGCTGGACCTGCTTGGAGACGTCGCGCAGCGCATCGAGCGCCCCCTTGCGGTCGAACTTGTTGATGGCGACGAAGTCGGCGAAATCCAGCATGTCGATCTTCTCGAGCTGGCTGGCCGCGCCGTATTCCGGCGTCATCACGTACAGCGTGGCGTCCACATGCGGCACGATGGCGGCGTCGCCCTGGCCGATACCGGAGGTTTCGACCAGGATCAGATCGAAGCCCGCGCACTTACAGGCGGCGATCGCGTCCGGCAGCGCCTGCGAGATCTCGGAGCCCGCCTCGCGCGTGGCGAGCGAGCGCATGTAGACCTTCGGGCCGTCGCTCCACGGGCCGATCGCGTTCATGCGGATGCGGTCGCCGAGCAGCGCGCCGCCGGTCTTGCGCCGCGACGGATCGATCGAGATCACGGCGATCGTCAGCCGGTCGCCCTGGTCGAGCCGGAAACGGCGGATCAGTTCGTCGGTCAGGCTCGATTTGCCGGCGCCGCCGGTGCCGGTAATGCCGAGCACCGGCACCTTGGCGGTATCGGCCGCTTTGTGCATCGCTTCGCGCAGCTTGGCATCGGCCTGCCCGGCCTCGAGCGCGGTGATCAACTGCGCCAGCGCGCGCCAGCGGCGCGAGCGGTCGGGGTCGCGCAGCGCGTCGAGCGACTTCGGCGCGTACGGGCTCAGATCGACGTCGCAGGCGGCCAGCATCGAACCGATCATCCCCTGCAGACCCATCGTCTGCCCGTCTTCGGGCGAAAAGATGCGCGCCACGCCGTAGGCATGCAGCTCCTTGATCTCGGCCGGCACGATCACGCCGCCGCCACCGCCGAACACCTTGATGTGCGCACCGCCCCGCTCGCGCAGCAGGTCGATCATGTACTTGAAGAACTCGACGTGCCCCCCCTGGTAGCTGGACACCGCGATGCCTTGCACGTCTTCCTGCAGTGCGGCGGTAACGATTTCCTCCACCGAGCGGTTGTGTCCGAGATGGATCACCTCCGCGCCCATGCTCTGCAGGATGCGGCGCATGATGTTGATGCTGGCGTCGTGGCCGTCGAACAGCGCCGCCGCGGTGACGAAGCGCACCTTGTTCGCGGGTCGATAACTGGCGAGCTTCTTGATCTCGGATAGATCGGTCATCGCGGCCTCCTGAGCGCGCCCGGTCGAGCCATTGTGCGCCCGTCGCACGAGCATGGGCGCGGCGGTAAAACGCGGGCGCGAATCTAGGTTTAGTTGACGTTAACGTCAACTTGGACGCGCCCGCCCGCAAGCGGGGGGTCGGGCGCCGAGGACGCGGCTTTCGCCTTGCACAATGCCGACGCTGAATCAACTAGATGCAGGCGCCTAATTCATTGAAATCTCATGATTGAGTCGTGCTTCTCTGGCACCATATCGGCGTCGTGCGCTGCAACATACGCACGGTTTACGAAAGGAGTCTCCGATGGCCACCATGCGTTGGATCTACGACGGCGACGGGCTGATCCACTCGCCGGCGCAAGCGAAAGACCGAGCTCACGAGGCCGCGGTCGAGCGGGATCCGGCCGCACGCCAGCAACTCGCCGAACGACGTGCCGAGGCGCTGCGCCGCTTTTTCCCCAAACTGACCTCGTGGATGAAGGACCGTGTGCAGCTGGCGCGCATGAGCGCCGTCGAGCGCTATTTGGCGCAGGCCACCGACATCCACGATCTCGAGCTGCGCATCCGCGAGATCGACCGCAAAGGGCTGTGGCACTGAGACACGCTCGATGCGCGGTCGCGTGACCCGCGGCCGCACGGCACGGACGGACCGGGCGCGCCCGTTACACGTGTAACCGAAACGGGCGCAACTGACACCGGGCGGTCAAAGAGCGCTGACATAAAGCCGCGACCGCGAGGTTCGCGGACCGGCGGCGCGGCGATTACGCTCGCGCCTCGCATACGACAAGACGCGGGCAACGGACCCGCCGGACAACCCATGATCCGATCCGATCTGCGCTCACTCGCGAGAAGTGCCCAATCGTTGCCATCGCCGGCCGTAGCGGCGCTCGCGATAACGCTGGCCGCCTGCGGCGGCGGCAACCCGAACGGCGGCGGCTTCGGCGGCTTTCCGCCGGCGCCGGTGACGGTGGCGACGGTCAAAGCCACCACCGTGCCGGTGCGCTTCGAGTACGTCGGGCAGACCGCGGGCAGCAAGGAAGCCGAGGTGCGCGCGCGCGTGCAAGGCATTCTGGAGAAGCGCGTCTATCAGGAAGGCGGCCGCGTCGCCGCCGGGCAGACGCTGTTCGTCATCGATCCGAAGCCGTATGCGGTGCAGGTCGCGCAGGCCGAAGCGGCGCTGGCGCAGGCGACGGCACAACACGCGCTGGCCAAGCGCAACCTCGAGCGCCTGACTCCGCTGGCGACCCAGGAAGGCGGCGCCGCGATCAGCAAGCGCGAGCTCGACGACGCGGTATCCGCGGAAGAAGCAGCCGCTGCCGGTGTGAAGCTGGCGCAGGCGCGGCTGGCGGAAGCGCGGCTGAATCTCTCGTACACGACGGTGACGGCGCCGGTGGCCGGCTATGCCAGCCGGGCGCTGAAATCCGAAGGCAGTCTGGTCGCGCCCGGCGCGGACAGTCTGCTGACCACGGTGTCGCAGATCGACCCGCTGCACGTGAACTTCAGCATCCCGGAGGCCGAGCGCCTGCGCATCGACCGTCTGGTCGAACAGGGCAAGCTGCTGCTGCCCGATCCGAAACAGGGTCAAGAGGTCACATTGCGTCTGTCGGATGGGACCCTTCATCCGCGCAGAGGGAAACTGGCGTTCATCGACGCGCGCATCAACACAGCGACCGGTTCGTTCGACGCGCGCGCGCTGGTGCCGAACCCGGACGGCGGTCTGCGCCCGGGTCAGTTCGTGCGCGTGCTCGTCAACGGCGGCACGCGGCCGAACGCGATCCTGGTGCCGCAGCGGGCGGTGATGGACGGGCCGCAGGGCAAGTTCGTTTATGTGGCGGCGAAGAACGACAAAGGGGCCGACGTCGCGTTGCCGCGGCCGGTGACCGTCGGCGACTGGGTCGAGATCGACGGCGTCAAGCAGTGGATCGTGGAGGCCGGACTGCAACCCGGCGACGCGGTCGTCGTCGAGGGAATGGCGAAGATCTTTCCGATCCCGGGCGGCAGCCCGATCATGGTCGGTCCGCCGCCCGGCGCCGACGCCGCCAAGGGCGAAGTGAAGAAAGCCGCCGAGAAGAAGTAAGCAGCGGCGCCCGCCCCGACTCCCCGACACCGGAACACCGAACGATGTTCTCCCGCTTCTTCATCGACCGCCCGATCTTCGCGGCGGTGTTGTCGATCTTCATCGTGCTGGCCGGCCTGGCGGCGATGCGCAACCTGCCGATCGCGCAGTACCCGGAGATCGCGCCGCCGGTGGTGACGGTCAGCGCCGTTTACCCGGGCGCCTCCGCGGCGGTGGTGGAGCAGACGGTGGCCGCGCCGCTGGAGAACGCGATCAACGGCGTCGAGAGCATGCTGTACATGAGCTCGAACTCGGCGTCCAACGGCCTGGTGCAGATCCAGGTGACGTTCGACATCGGCACCGACATCGACAAGGCCGCGCAACTGGTCAACAACCGCGTCAAGCAGGCCGAAGCGCGCCTGCCGCTGGAAGTGCGGCGGCAGGGCGTGACGGTGGAAAAGGGCTCGAGCAGCTTCCTGCAGGTGATCGCGTTTTACTCGCCCGACGGCCGCTACGACGATCTGTACACGTCCAATTACGTGACGCTGAACGTGTTGGACCAGATCAAGCGCATTCCGGGCACGACCTTGGTGCAGATCTTCGGCGCCAAGGACTACGCGATGCGCATCTGGGTGCGGCCGGATCGCCTGGCGCAACTGAAGCTGACGCCGGGCGATCTGATCCGGGCGATCAACGAGCAGAACGCGCAGTTCGCCGCCGGCAAGGTGGGCCAGGCGCCGTACGCGGGCAGCCAGGAGCTCGTGTACACGATCGCCACGCCGGGGCGGCTGGCCGATGTGCAGCAATTCGAAGACATCATCGTGCGCGCCAACGGCGACGGTTCCAGCATCCGGTTGAAAGACGTCGCCCGCGTCGAACTGGGCTCCAAGGATTACGAGTTCATCGGCCGCTACAACGGCAAGAGCGCCACGCTGGTCGGCATCTTCCTGCAACCGGGCGCCAACGCGCTGGAGGTCGCCGCCGCGGTGAAGGAGGAAGTGGCGCGCCTGGCGCAGCGCTTTCCGGCCGGGCTGTCGTACGCGGTCGCCTACGACACCACGCGCTTCGTCGAAGTGTCGATCCGCGAGGTGTTGAAGACCCTCGGCGAGGCGATGCTGCTGGTGTTCCTGGTCGTGTTCCTGTTCCTGCAGAACTGGCGCGCGACCTTGATCCCGATCCTCGCGGTGCCGGTGTCGCTGATCGGCACGTTCGCCGGGCTATACCTGCTCGGCTATTCGATCAACACGCTGACGCTGTTCGGCATGGTGCTGGCGATCGGCATCGTCGTCGACGACGCGATCGTGGTGCTGGAAAACGTCGAGCGCATCATGCACGAGGAGAAAATGGACGCGCGCCGCGCCGCGATCGAAGCGATGCGCGAGGTCGCGAGCCCGATCATCGCCATCGTGCTGGTGCTCACTGCGGTGTTCGTGCCGATCGCGTTCCTCGGGGGGCTGACCGGCGAGCTGTACCGCCAGTTCGCGGTCGCGATCTCGATCTCGGTGGTGATCTCCGGCATCGTCGCGCTGACGCTCACGCCCAGCCTGTGCGTGCTGATCCTGAAGCGCGAGCACCGGCAGCCAGGCCGCTTCTTTGCCTGGTTCAATGCCTGGTTCGGCAGCGTGCGCGACGGCTACGTCGCCGGCGTGATCTGGATGCTCCGGCGCGGCGCGATCGGCGTGCTGCTGTTCATCGGCATGGTGCTGATCGCGGGCGGCCTGTGGCGCTTCACGCCCGGCTCGCTGGTGCCGGACGAGGACCAGGGCTTTTACATTTCGGCGGTGATCCTGCCCGACGGGGCCACGCTGCAGCGGACCGACAAGGTCGTGTCCGAAGTCGTGCAGATCCTGCAAGCGAACCCGGTGAACCAGGACGTCGTGGCGTTCACCGGCTTCGACTTCATCGGCGGCGGCTTTCGCAACAACGCGGCCACGATCTTCGTCACGCAGAAGCACTGGGACGAGCGGCCCGGGGTGACGACGCCGATGCTGGTCGGCGAGTTCTTCATGAAGACCGCGCACATCAAGGAGGCGCTGGTGCTGGCCTTCGGCCCGCCGCCGATCTTCGGCATCGGCACCGCCGGCGGCTATGAGTTGTACGTGCAGAACCGCGGCGAAGGCGGGCCGGAGAAGATGCAGGAGGTGACGCAGGCGCTGCTCGGTGCACTGAACTCCAATCCGCTGCTGGGCGGCGCGCAAACGCTGTGGCGCGCCAACGTGCCGCAACTGCGGGTGGACGTCGATCGCGAGAAAGCGAAGGCGCTCGGCGTCCCGGTCGACGAGGTGTACAACACGCTCGCCGCCACGCTGGGGCAGGCGTACGTGAACGACTTCAACAAGTACGGCCGCACCTGGCAGGTGCTGATGAGCGCGGAGCCCGCCTACCGCAGCCGGCCCGACGACATCGGCGCGGTATGGGTGCGCTCGGAGCGCGGCGAGATGGTGCCGCTCGCCGCGCTCGCCCGGGTCAGCTACGCCTCGGGCCCCGATGCGCTGGAGCGCTTCAACAATCTGCCGGCGGTCAAGATCCTCGGTCAGGCGGCGCCGGGCGTATCCAGCGGGCAGGCGATCGCCGAGGTGGAGCGCGTGGCCGCGCAAGTCCTGCCGCCGGATTTCAGCTTCGACTGGGGCGGCGCGTCGTTCCAGGAAAAGCGCGCCGGCGGCACCTCCGTCTTCGCCCTGGCGCTGGCCGTGATCATGGTGTTCCTGATCCTCGCCGCGCAGTACGAGCGCTGGTCGCTGCCGCTGTCCGTGCTGATGGCGTTGCCGTTCGGCACGTTCGGCGCACTGGCGGCGATCTGGATCAAGAACCTGACGCTGCCGTTGTTCGGCGGCCAGCCGCTGGCGAACGACGTGTACTTCCAGATCGGACTGGTGACGCTGCTCGGGCTGGCGGCCAAAAACGCCATCCTGATCGTCGAGTACGCGTCGCTGAAGATCGAGGAAGGCTATTCGACTTCGGCGGCGGCGATCGAGGCCGCGCGGCTGCGCTTCCGCCCGATCATCATGACCTCGCTGGCCTTCATCCTCGGCGTGACCCCGCTGGCGCTGTCCAGCGGCGCCGGCGCCGGCGCGCGCGTTTCCGCCGGCACCGGCGTGATGGGCGGCATGCTGGCCGCGACCTTTCTCGCGATCTTCTTCGTGCCGCTGTTTTTTCGCGTGATCACCGAACGCAAGCTGCGCGAGGCGCGCAGCGCCGACGAGTTGCGCGCGGAGGTCGCCGCAGGCGAGCGCCGCAGCGCGGAGTTGCACCGGCGCGCGGTGGAAGAGGCCGCCGCCCGCTCGGCGGCGCGGGGGGCGAGCCATGTTTGAGCACGCATCGGCCCGCGTGGCGCTCGCCGCGGCGAGCGCCGCC
>DATLZG010000208.1:0-2040 GCA_035574095.1 Burkholderiaceae bacterium
CGCCGCGGCACGACACTGCTGCTGCGCGACCTCGCCGGCGTGGCCGCGCCGCGCGTGCTGCTGGTCGGACTCGGCAAGGCGGCCGAGTTCAACGACCGCGCGTACGCGGAGGCAGTGCGCACGGCGGTGAAAGGCGCCGGCAGCGGCACGCGCGAACTGGCGATCGCCGCCGCCGAATGGGAGGTCAAGGACCGCGATGCCGCGTGGTACGCGCGCACGCTGGCGATCGCGGCGCGCGACGTCGCGTTTCGCAGCGACGAGCTGAAGAGCAAGCGCGACGACGCGCAGACGGTGCCGGCGCGCGTCGCGCTCGCCGTGGCCGACGCCGGCGCGCAACGCGCGGCCGCTGCGGGTCTGGCCGAAGGCACGGCGATCGCTAATGGCATGGATCTGGCGAAACGCCTCGGTAACCTGCCGGGCAACGTCTGCACGCCGCGCTATCTGGGCGAGCAGGCGAAGAGACTGGCGCGCGAGTTCAAGCTCGGCGTCGAGGTCATGGACGAGCGCAGGATCGAAAAGCTCGGCATGGGATCGTTCCTGTCCGTCGGTCGCGGTTCGGAGCAGCCGCCGCGGCTGATCGTGCTGAAGTACCAGGGCGCGGCGAAGAGCGCCGCGCCGTACGTGCTGGTCGGCAAAGGCATCACGTTCGACTCCGGCGGCATCTCGATCAAGCCGAGCGCCAACATGGACGAAATGAAGTTCGACATGTGCGGCGCCGCCGCCGTGTTCGGCACATTGCGCGCGCTGGCGGAGCTGAAGGCGAAGATCAACGTCGTCGGCATCGTGCCGGCATGCGAGAACCTGCCGTCCGGAAAGGCCAACAAGCCGGGCGACATCGTCAAGTCGATGTCCGGCCAGACGATCGAAATCCTGAACACCGACGCCGAGGGACGGCTGATCCTGTGCGATGCGCTGACCTACGCCGAGCGCTTCAAGCCGGCGGCGGTGGTCGACATCGCCACCCTGACCGGCGCCTGCGTGGTGGCGCTGGGCAACGTCAACAGCGGGCTGTTCGCCAGCGACGAGCGGCTCGCCGCCGATCTGTTGGGCGCCGGCAAGACGATGCTCGACCCGGCGTGGCGCCTGCCGCTCGACGACGACTATCAGGAGCAGTTGAAGTCCAACTTCGCCGACATGGCCAACATTGGCACGCCGGGCAACGCGGGCGCGGTGATCGCCGCCTGTTTCCTGGCGCGCTACACGAAGGCTTATCCTTGGGCGCATCTGGACATCGCCGGTACGGCCTGGAAGACCGGCGCCGCCAAAGGTGCGACCGGGCGGCCGGTGCCGCTGCTGACGAAGTTCCTGCTGGAACGGGCCGGCTGAGGGTCGGGAGTCGGGAGTACGGAGTTCGCGGTCGCGATTCGGAAAGGGACTCCTGTGCCCGCCTGCTGAGCCCCGATGCCGGGCAGAGGGTGCATGCGCATCGACTTCTACTTCAACGTCGAAGACCGGCTGCAATACGCCTGCCGGCTGGTGCGCAAGGCGCGGGCCGCCGACAAGACCGTACTGGTGTTCGCGAGCGACGCTGCGCGGCTGGCGCGCTTCGACGCCGCGCTGTGGATCTTCTCGGCGCTCAACTTCGTGCCGCACGTGTATGTGGACTCGCCGCTGGCGGCGCGCACGCCGGTGCTGCTGACGCTCGATCCGCACCGGCCGGCGCCCGCCCGCGAACTGTTTCTCAACCTCGACGACGGCGTTCCGCCCGATGTCGCGCGCCTGCTCGAGCGCCACGAGCGCATCATCGAGATCGTGTCGCGCGACGAGGGCGACCGCGCCGGCGCGCGCGCGCGTTTCCGCGCCTATCGCGACGCCGGTCTGACGCCGAATCACATCGATACCGCGCAGGCGGGCGCATGAGCGACGGCGCGCGCGACCCCAACGACCCGCCCAGCACGACCTCGCGTCCGAGCCGCCTGACGCAGACCGTCGCGCCGGACGATCCGTCGATTCCAGTGCTCACCGAGCGCTTGACGCTGCCGCCGCTCGACCTGAATCTGGACTTCCAGTTGCCGCCCGTCCCGGCGCCGGCCGCACCGT
>DATLZG010000209.1:0-2642 GCA_035574095.1 Burkholderiaceae bacterium
CGGATTCCACGGATCACACGGATTGGAAAGCGCCCCGTGCGATCCGCGTTCGTCCGCGGCCGCTTCGTCCTTCAGCTCACGATCCAGGTGAACAGCGCCGCGGCGAGCAGCCACCAGTAACCGGCGTGCGCTTCGATGCGCCGCATGCGGCCGATCGGGGTCTCGTCGTCGAGCACCGCCCGCTGCAACTCGGCCCGCAAGCGCGACTCGGTCGCCAGGAACTCGAGCCACTTGTCTGCGCAGCAACCGGCGTTCGCGCCGAATTCGCTCACCGTCGCCTCCGTCGTTGTCGTTCGCGTCGTGCGGGCCGCATCGTGCCGCGGCGCGTTGCGCGCCGGCAACCGAAAATCCGACGGCGGCCTACGCCAAGAACAGCCGATAGGCGGGGTTGGCGCTCTCGTCCCAGTGGCGGTAGCCGAGCGTGGCGAGGAATTCGCGGAACTGGCGCTTTTCGTTCGGCGGCACCTGGATGCCGACCAGGATGCGGCCGTAGTCGGCGCCCTGGTTGCGGTAGTGAAACAGCGAGATGTTCCAGTTCGGCGACATGCTCTCCAGGAACTTCATCAGCGCACCGGGGCGCTCCGGGAACTCGAAGCGGTACAGCAGCTCGTGCTGCGCGAGCGGCGAGCGCCCGCCGATCATGTGCCGCAGGTGCAGCTTGGCGAATTCGTCGTCGGTCAGATCCAGCGTCGGAAAACCGGCGCGCTCGAAGGTGCGCGCCACCGGCGCGCCGAACCCCGCTGGCGACACCGCGTTCGACGAGCCAGAGCCGGGCGCGGCAGCCGAGGCGCAACGGATCGTGCGCGTCGCCGATCGAGGGCCACGCTGCTGACGGGCCGCCGCGCTCGCGATCGGCCTGGCAGCGACATCGCTGGTCGCGCCGACGGAGTTGCGTCAGCCCGGCTCGCATCGACCGCAGATCGCCCGCCTGCCGGTTATGCCGCAGCCCAACGATGACCGGCGGGCTCAAATCGCGGCAGCACAACCTACTTACACTGACGCTGCGCGGCTGCCGGCAGCGCAGCCGGATTCGCAAACGGCGTTGGTACGGCTCGCATCGACCTCGGCGCCCGACCTGGACAACGGCGGCTGTGCGCGAATCTCCGAGCTCAACGGCGACAAGCAAGTCGCATGCTCGACGGGAGGAGCTCTTACGTGAAACGAACGCTCGCTGCTTTCTTTATCGCCTGTCTGCCGGCGCTCGCATCGGCTGGCAATGTCGCGCCGCTCGGCCTCGAGGTGGGGGTTGCCGACCTTTACGTGGTACTCGCCAAGCTCGGCAGTTCGACCCGCTTGGTTGTAGGCGGAACCAGTGGACCGGAGGGCCGATGCTGAAAAGCGACGGCCGCGGCCTCCATATCGACGGATTGCAGTCGATTCTGTTCATCTTCGGGCGGGACAGAAAGCTCGAGGGCGTGATCATGACGATGGACAAGAACAGACTGCGCCCGGTGGCCGACTTCCTGCGCGCGAAGTACACCCCGGCACACGAAGACTTTCCGTTCGTCGGCGACGCTTCGGCGACGTACCGGATGGGCGAAAGTTCCGCAACAACTCCAGACAGCTTCGGAGGCAAAAGATGAAGGGGTTCCTGACTGCGCTGGTGACGGCATTCGGCCTTGCGGTGGCTGGCGCTGCCAAGGCTGGGTACGACGAAGGCGCGCGGTCGTACGAGCGCAAAGACTATGCGGCGGCACTTGCCGAGCTGCGGCCGCTGGCGCAGCAGGGCCATGCCGGGGCGCAGAATCTGCTCGGAGAGATGTATTTCTTCGGTCGCGGGCTGCGAAAAGACGAACGCGAAGCCGCCGCCTGGTTTCGCAAGGCGGCCGAGCAGGGAGATGCGAGCGCGCAGTACAACCTCGGCGTGATGTACGCGAACGGCCGAGGCGTGCCGCAGGACTTCCGCGAAGCCGTCGCTTGGTACCGCAAGGCGGCTGAGCAGGGGACTGCGCTCGCGCAGTACAACCTCGGCGTGATGTACGCCAACGGCCAAGGCGTGCCGCAGGACTTCCGCGAAGCCGTCGCCTGGTACCGCAAGGCGGCCGAGGAAGGAGATGCGCTCGCGCAGATCAAACTCGGCTTGATGTACGAGCTCGGCGAAGGCGTGCCGCAGGACCTCCGCGAAGCCGTCGCCTGGTACCGCAAGGCGGCCGAGCAGGGGAATGTGCTCGCGCAGTTCAACCTCGGCGTGATGTACGCCAACGGCCATGGGGTGCTGCAGGACTTCCGCGAAGCCGTCGCTTGGTACCTCAAGGCGGCCGAGCAGGGGGATGCGCGCGCGCAGTACAACCTCGGCCTGATGTACGTCAAAGGCCAAGGCGTGCTGCAGGACTTCCGCGAAGCCGTCGCCTGGTTTCGCAAGGCGGCCGAGCAGGGGGATGCTTTCGCGCAGAACAACCTCGGCGCGATGTACGAGCACGGCCGAGGCGTGCCGCAAAGCGCGGTGATCGCCTATGCGCTCTACAACTTGGCGGCGGCCGACCCGTCCGACGAAGACAAACCGCGGAAGAACCGGCAACGCATCGCGGAGGGGATGACGAACACCCAAATCGAATCTGGGCACGCTTTGGCGCGCGAGCTTTCAAAGCCCGGCAACTTCGCCCGGGCGCTTGCCGCCGCCGAGCGCGAGGCGGAGCGTGCCA
>DATLZG010000210.1:0-6085 GCA_035574095.1 Burkholderiaceae bacterium
GCGGTCCGCCTCGCGGAACGCCGAATACGAATCGACGTCCTTGTTGTAGCCCTTGCGGATCACCAGTTGCGCATGCGGAATGTCCAGATCCTTGTGCAGGGCGGCGTCGGCGGTGCCCTGCACGCAGTGATCGGGCCACAGCACCTGTTCGCCGTAGGACAGCCGGATCTTTTCGTAGATCTTGCGGCCGCTGTGGCTGGACGCGAACGACGCGTGCCCCGGTGTGTGCCAGTCCTGCGTGATGACCACATTGGCGAACTTCTTGGCCAGCGCGTTGATCACCGGCACGACTTCCTCGCCCTTGGGCACCGGCAACGTGCCGCCGGTAACGAAGCAGTTCTGCACGTCGACCACGATCAGCGCGGCATCTTTGCCGGGCTTGATCGGCGCGGCGCGCGCCGGCGTCAACAAGCCCGACGCGCCGAGCAGCGCGGTGGAGGCGAGACCCTGTAGCAGCAGACGGCGGTTGCGCATGTTTCCTCCCATGGCGAGTTCGCGCCCTACAAGTCGTCGCGCGCCGCCGGCGCGATCGGCGGCGCGCGCGTGGCAGGTCCTTCAGCCCGCGATCCGAGCGCCGCGCTCAGGCGACGATGGCCGGCACTTCGGTGGCCGGGGGCGTGTTGCGGCTGCGCTGGCAGCGCACGATGCCGTCGATCATCACCATGCCCACACCCGGGATGTCGCCCAGGCGCACGCTGTCCAGCAAATCCTTGCCGGCCGAGTGCTGGGCGCGGTCCATGAACACGAAGTCGGCCGGCCGCCCCACTTCGATCAGGCCCTGGCGCAGTCCGCGCAGGCGCGCGGTGTTGCCGGTGGCGAAGCAAAACGCGATCTCGGCCGGAATGTCGGCCATCGACGACAACAGCGCGATCAGCCGCAGGATGCCCAGCGGCTGCACGCCGGAACCCGCGGGCGCGTCGGTGCCGAGGATCACGCGGTGCGGGCACTTCAGTTCGATCGCATGGCGCGCGGTCAGGATCGCGATGCGCTCGTTGCCGTTGTGCACGATCTCCAGCGCGCGGCCGCTTTGCTCGCACAGCCGGCACACCTGCTGGTAGGGCAGCGCGGTGTGGCCGCCGTTGACGTGGCCGATCACGTCGGCGTCGGCCTCCAGCACCACGTCGGCGTCGATCAGGCCCGAGCCGGGAATCGACGGCCCGCCGGTGTGAATCGTGCTCTGGATGCCGTACTTGCGCGCCCACGCGACCATCGTGCGCGCCTCGTCGCCCGCCTTCACCGAACCGAGCCCGACTTCGCCCAGCAGCTTTACGCCCGCGCGGGCCATCTCCGCGAAATCCTCTTCGCACATGCCCTTCTCGATCACCGGCGCGCCGGCCAGCACTTTCACGCCCCCGCCCACGCCTGCCGCGCGCATGCCCTCGAACGCGCGCTGCGCGGTGATCGCCAGGGCCTTTACGCCGACGACGTCTTTCGGGCGGCCGGGCAGATGCACTTCGCCGGCGGAGATCATCGTCGTCACGCCGCCGTGCAGGCAGGAATCGATCCAGCCGAGCTGGTTCTGCCGCGGCGTCCAGTCGCCGAACACCGGATGACAATGCGAGTCGATCAGCCCCGGCGCGAGCGCGGTGCCGCGCGCGTCGATCACGCGCTTGGCCTGCGCGGTGTCGCAGTCCTTTTCCCTGCCGACGGCGACGATCACGCCGTCGTCCACCACCACCGTGTCGGCGTCGAGCAGCGGCCGCTCGAGGTCGCCGCTCAACATCAGGCCGACGTTGCGGATCACCACCTTGCCCGAGGTTTCCGTCGTCGTGGGTGCTGCCATGCTCGTCCTCCTTCGATGCTGACGTCATTCCGAGCCGCATGGGAGGAATCTCCGAATTAGCCAAAGCGGAGATCCCTCGCTTCCGCTCGGGATGACAGAAGGCGTCATCGTCACACCGTCAGGTACTGCCGCCGCACCGCTTCGTCGGCGGCGAGTTCCTCCATCGTGCCGGTGAAGCGCACCTGCCCTCTTTCCAGCACGTAGACGCGGTCGCACACCGCGGCCGCGAACGGCAGATTCTGCTCGGACAGCAGCACGCTCAGACCCTGCGCTTTCAGCGCGACGATCACGTCGGCCATTTTCTCCACGATCAACGGCGCCACGCCTTCCGACGGTTCGTCGAGCAGCAGCAGCCGCGGATTGCCCATCAGCGTGCGCGCGACGGTCAGCATCTGCTGCTCGCCGCCGCTCATGCGGCCGCCGAGCCTGTCCGGCATTTCGCGCAGGTTCGGAAACAGCTCGAACAGCTTCTCGACCGTCCACACCGGCGCATCCGGACGTGGCGGCCGGCGCCCGACCTCGAGGTTCTCGCGCACCGTCAGCTCGGTGAAGATGCGGCGGTCCTCCGGCACGAAGCCGATGCCGGCGCGCGCGATCTCGAACGGCTGCAGCCGCTCGATCGCACGGCCGTCGAACTCGATCGCGCCGCGCTTGGCCGCGATCAGACCCATGATCGCTTTCAGCGTCGTGCTCTTGCCGGCGCCGTTGCGGCCCATCAGCGCGACCACCTCGCCGCGGCGCACCTCGAGATCGACGTCGAACAGGATGTGCGCGCGCCCGTACCAGGCGTTCAGTCCGCTCACCTTCAGCAGGGGGCGCATCGCAGTCAGATCGCCGCGCATCGCGTTCACGCGCTCCCCACCGCTGCCAGCAGCTTGCCGCTGCCGAAATACACCTCGCGCACGCGCGGATCGTCGCGGATCGCGGCGGGGCTGCCGGCGGCGATCAGCTGCCCGCGCGCCAGCACCAGGATGCGGTTGGCGTGCGCGAACACCACGTCCATGCTGTGCTCGGTGAACAGCACCCCCAGGTTGCGTTCGCGCACCAGGTCTTTCGTCAGTTGCATCAGCGCGCCGCGCTCGCGCGGCGCCATGCCGGCGGTCGGTTCGTCCATCAGCAGCAGCTTGGGCCGGTTCGCTAGGGCGATCGCCAGCTCCAGCGTCTTGACGTCGCCGTAGGCGAGCGTGCTGGCCGGCTCATCCGCCCGCGCGCGCAGGCCCACCGCGGCCAGCAGCTCGAGCGCCTCCTCGCGATACGCGCGCGCCGCGCGCGACCAGAGATCGAACAGGCGCCGCTCGCGCGCGACGATGGCCATCTGCACGTTCTCCGCCACCGTCATCGAGGCATAGACGGCCGCGACCTGAAAGGTTCGCCCCACTCCCGCGCGCCAGATCTCGCGTGGCTTGCGGCCGGTGATGTCCACGCCGTCGAGCCGCACCGCCCCGGCGTCGGGAAGCAGCTGGCCGTTGATCAGGTTGAAGCAGGTCGACTTGCCGGCGCCGTTGGGGCCGATCAGCGCCAGCAGCTCGCCGCGCGCGAGCTCGAAGCTCACGTCATCGACCGCGACCACGCCGCCGAAGGCCTTGCGCAGCCGCTCCACCTGCAGCAGGGCGCTCATGCCGCGCTCCTTGCGCGCAGGCGCGCCGCCAAGGCCGCGAAGCCGCCGACGAGCCCCTGCGGAAACGCCAGCACCAGGGCCAGGATCGTCAGGCCGAGCAGCACGCGCCAGTAATCGGTGGCGCGGATGATCGTGTCGGCGAGCCAGGTGAACGCGGCCGCGCCGACGATCGGCCCCAGCAGAGACTGCACGCCGCCGAGCAGCACCATCACCAGCCCGTCGATCGAGCGGCCGACCGAAATCGTCTCCGGCGAAATCGTGCCCTTGGCGAACGCGAACAGCGCGCCGGCGTACCCGCACACGAGGCCGGCGAGCGCGAAACCGGCCCAGTGCACGCGCACGACGTCGATGCCGGTGGCCTCGGCGCGCAGCGGCGAATCGCGGCCGGCGCGCATCGCGTAGCCAAACGGCGCCAGCAGCATCCGCCGCAGCGCGAACAGGCCCGCGGCCACCACCGCGAGCGTCAGGTAGTAATAGGCGGTCTTCGACGAGAAAGTTGCCGATGGCCAGATGCCGACCAGGCCGTTGCTGCCGCCGGTCACCTCGTCCCACTGGAACACGATCGACCAGACGATCTGCGCGAACGCCAGCGTCAGCATCGCCAGATAGACGCCCGACAGACGCACTGCGAAGAAGCCGAAGACGATCGCGCCCGCCAATGCCGCCAAGGGCGCCAGCAGCAACGCCAGCTCCATCGGCACCGCAAGCGCCTTCAGCAGCAAGGCGGCGCCATAGGCGCCGAGCCCGAAGTACGCGGCATGACCGAACGAATGCATGCCGCCTGGCCCCATGATGAAGTGCAAACTGGCGGCGAACAGCACCGCGATCAGGATGTCGATCGCCAGCACCGTCACGTACGGCGCGTCGCGCGCGGCGAGCGGCAGCAGCGCCAGCGCGAGCACGACCGCGATCGCCGCGATGGTGCCGGCGCGCGGCAACGGCCGGATCGGCGCTTCCGGCGCGGCGACCGCGCGCACGGCGCCTTGCGGCTTGCCGAGCAAGCCCCACGGCCGCCAGATCAGCACCGCCGCCATCACCAGGAACTCCACCACCAGCGTCAGCTTGGAGAACGCGAAGCTGGCGCCGAAGATCGTCACCGTGCCGATGCCGTAACAGATCGCCTTGATCTCGGCGATGAGGAGCGCCGCGAGGTACGCGCCCGGGATGCTGCCCATGCCGCCGACCACGACGACGACGAACGCTTCGCCGATCGCGATCAGGTCCAGCCCCAGGTTGGCCGGCTCGCGCGGCATCTGCAGCGCGCCGCCCAGCGCCGCCAGCGCGGAGCCCAACGCGAACACGCCGGTGAATAGCCACTTCTGATTGACGCCCAGCGCGCCGACCATCTCGCGGTCCTGCGTGGCGGCGCGAATCAGGATTCCCGCACGCGTCTTCTTCAGCAGCGCCCACAACGCGGCCAGCACCAGCGGGCCGACGAAGATCAGCAGCAGGTCGTAACTCGGAAAGCTGCGGCCGAAGATCTCGACCGCGCCCTTCAACCCCGGCGCTTTCGGGCCGAGCAGATCCTCGGGTCCCCACAGATACAGCACCGCGTCGCGCAGCATCAGCACGACGGCGAACGTCGCGAGCAACTGGAACAGCTCCGGCGCGCGGTACACGCGCCGCAGCACGCCGATCTCGATCGCGGCGCCGAGCAGCCCGACCAGCAGCGCGGCCACCAACACCGCGCCCCAGAAGCCGAGCGCGCTCGCGCCGAACGCCTGCACCAGCGAGTACGCGACGTACAGCCCGATCATGTACATCGAGCCGTGCGCGAAATTGACGATGCGCGTGACGCCGAAGATCAGCGACAGCCCCACGGCGACCAGAAACAGCGCCGAGGCGCCGGCAAGGCCGTTGAGCAACTGGACGGCAAGGCTCGCGAGCATGGTCATTCCGACCCGAAGCGCGAGCGCAGGGGAGGATTCTCAAGCGTGGCGAACGCTTGAGCTCCCTCGTCGCCGCGCTCCTCGGGATGACGTTCAGTCCGCTCCGCGCAGCTTGGCGACTTCAGCGTCGGACGGCAGCACGGCGGCGCCGTCGATATAGCGGAAGTCGACCATCACGCCGCGGCCGTCGCGCACGGCGGTGCGGCCGACGTAGGCGCCCATCGTCGATTGGTGGTCGAGCGCGCGGAAGACGATCGGGCCGAACGGCGAGGAGGTCTTCAGCCCCTTGAAGGCGGCGATCATCTTGTCGGTGTCGGTGCTGCCGGCGCGCTTGATCGCGTCGGCGATCGCTTTCACGGTCGCGTAGCCGACCACGGAGCCCAGGCGCGGATAGTCCTTGAACTTCGCCTGATACGCGCGCAGGAACGCGTCATGCTCGGGGCTCTTGATCGCGTACCACGGATAGCCGGTCACCCACCAGCCTTCCGGCGCTTCGTCCTTCAGCGGATCGAGATACTCCGGTTCGCCGGTCAGCAGCGAGAAGACCACACGGTCCTTGAACAGTCCGCGCGTATTGCCTTCGCGCACGAATTTGGCGAGGTCGGCGCCGAACGTGACGTTGAAGATCGCATCCGGCTTGGCATCGGCCAGCGCCTGCACCACCGCGCCGGCGTCGATGCGCCCCAGCGCCGGCGCCTGCTCGGCCACGAACTCCACGTCCGGTTGCGCGGCCTTCAGTAACTGCTTGAACGTCGCGACCGCCGACTGGCCGTACTCGTAGTTCGGATACACGAC
>DATLZG010000211.1:0-3273 GCA_035574095.1 Burkholderiaceae bacterium
CGACCCGCACCGCTATGCGGCGGCGCGCCTGCTCGCCGGGCGCGCGGTCGACGCGCTGCTGTGGGTGGCGAGCTTCACCGCCGACTGCGCGCCGCCGCCCGCCGACGTGCCGACGATCGTCGTCGGCCATCCGGCGCTCGCCGCCGTGCCGGCGCGCGTGTTCATCCCGGTGGCCACGCCGGGCATCGGCGCCGCCGGACACCTGTTCCGGCTCGACGGCACGGTCGTGGTGCCGCTGGCGCCCGCGCGCGCCGACGGCTTGCCGACCGTCGCGCAGGTGATCGAGGGCATCGGCGCGCGGTTGCGCGCGCGCACGGTTGCGGCATGAGCACGCTGCGCATCCGCAACGGCCGCATCGTCGATCCGGCGCACGGCATCGACGGCGAAGCGCGCGATCTGTACGTGCGCGACGGCCGTATCGTCGCCGCGTTCGACGGCGCCGCCGACGAGGACATCGACGCCACCGGCTGCATCGTGATGGCGGGCGGCATCGACCTGCACTCGCACATCGGCGGCGGTAAGGTCAACCTCGCGCGCCTGCTGCTGCCCGAGGACCATCGCCCGGCGCCGCCACCGGACAACCCGCTCGCGCTCGCCTCGTGCGGCCATTGCGCGCCCGGCACGCTCGCCACCGGTTACCGCTACGCGGAGATGGGCTACACGGCGGCCTTCGAACCGGCGATGCTGCCGTCGAACGCGCGCCAGGCGCATTTCGAGATGGGTGACACGCCGATCATCGATCACGGCGCCTACGTGATGCTCGGCAACGACGAGTTCTTTTTGCGCCTGCTGGCCGCGGGCGCGGACTTCGAGCGCGTGCGTGACTACGTCGGCTGGACGATCAACGCCACCAAGGCGCTCGGCGTCAAGGTGGTCAATCCGGGCGGCATCTCGGCGTTCAAGTTCAACCAGCGCGCGCTCGACGTCGACGAGCGCCACGTGCATTACGGCGTGACGCCGCGGCAGGTATTGCACATGCTCGCCCGCGCGCTGGTCGAGCTCGGCGTTCCGCATCCGCTGCACGTGCACGCCAGCAACCTCGGCGTGCCGGGCAACAGCGCCTCGACGCTGGCCACGATCGATGCGCTGGAAGGATTGCCGGCGCATCTGACGCACGTGCAGTTTCACAGCTACGGCACGGAGGGACCGAAGAAGTTCTCCTCTGCCGCGCGCACGCTGGCCGAGGCCGTGAACACGCACCGCAACGTCAGTGTCGACGTTGGCCAGATCATCTTCGGCCAGACCGTCACCGCCTCCGGCGACACGATGCGGCAAGTCGCGCACAGCGCGCTGGCGCGCCCGCGCAAGTGGCTCGCCGCCGACATCGAGTGCGACGCCGGCTGCGGCGTGGTGCCGTTCCGCTATCGGGAGCAAAGCTACGTCAACGCGCTGCAATGGGCGATCGGGCTGGAGCTGTTCCTGCTGATCGACGATCCATGGCGCGTCGTGCTGACCACCGATCACCCGAACGGCGGCCCGTTCACCAGCTATCCGCACCTGATCCGGCTGCTGATGGACAAGCCGTTTCGCGACGCGCAGCTCGCGCGGCTGCATCCGGACGTCGCCGCGCAGGCGGACCTCAAGCACATCGCGCGCGAGTTGAGCCTGTACGAGATCGCGATCCTCACCCGCGCCGCGCCGGCGCGGCTGCTGGGGCTGAAGGACCGCGGCCATCTCGGTCCCGGGGCGGCGGCCGACATCGCCGTGTACCGCGAGCAGGCCGACCGCGAGGCGATGTTCGCCAGGCCGGCGTGGGTATTCAAAGACGGCGTGCTGGTCGCGCGCGACGGCGCGATCACCGCCACACCCGCCGGCGGCGTGCACTTCGTGGCGCCGGACTACGACCGCGCGATCGAAGCGGAGCTCGAACGCTACAGCGAGCGCCATCTGTCGCTGGCGTTCCGCCACGCGGCGATCGGCGCTGCCGAATTGTGCGATTGCTGCAATCGCGGCGGCCGCCTGTTGCCGGTGGCGCCGCGCGCGCCGGGAGAGCCCGGATGATCCGCAACGGCGTGCTGATCGACGACACCTTCGCCGAAGCCTTCCCGATGCGGGCCACGCGGCTCGTGATCACCGCGCACACGACGGCCTGGGCACGGCATGCGGCGCTGTCGCTGACCGGCTTCGCCACCTCGGTGATCGGCTGCGGCTGCGAGGCCGGCATCGAACGCGAGCTGCCAGCGGCGCAGACGCCGGACGGCCGCCCGGGAGTGGCGGTGCTGATGTTCGCCGTCTCGGTCAAGGAACTGGCCAAGCAGGTCGAACGCCGCGTCGGCCAATGCGTGCTGACCTGCCCGACGACCGCCGTGTACGCCGGCCTGCCGGCAGGCGAGCCGATCGCGCTCGGGCGCGGACTGCGCTTCTTCGGCGACGGCTGGCAGATCGCCAAGGTCATCGACGGCGTGCGCTACTGGCGCGTGCCAGTGATGGACGGCGAGTTCGTCGTGCAGGAGACGGCGCCGGCGGTCAAGGCGATCGGCGGCGGCAACCTGCTGCTGCTGGCGCGCGATACCGATGCGGCGCTGGCCGGCGCCGAGGCGGCGGTGGCGGCGATGCGCGCGGTGCCGAACACGATCCTGCCGTTTCCCGGCGGCGTGGTGCGCTCGGGCTCGAAGGTCGGCAGCAAGTACGCGCAGTTGCCGGCCTCCACCAACGATGCGTTCTGCCCGGCGCTCGCCGCGCTCGTTGCCAAGACCGAGCTGACGCCGGAGATCCGCTGCGTGCTGGAGATCGTGGTCGACGGCCTGACCGAAACCGACGTCGCGGCCGCGATGCGCGCCGGCATCGAGGCGATCGTCGCGCGCGGCGCCTCCGCCGGCGTGCTGCGCATCTCGGCCGGCAATTACGGCGGCAAGCTCGGACCGTTTCACTTTCCCTTGCGCCGGCTCGCGGAGGCGGCGTGAGCGAGATCGTGCTGCGGGTCAAGCGCGCGCCGGCGCTGCGCGTCGACCTGCGCGGCGTCCTGCCGCAGCGGCTGGCTACGTTGTCGCGGCCGCAGATCGAGCGGCTGACGGTCTGGCACGGCAACGAGCCGCTGGCGCTGGCCGAGCTGTTCGACGTCGGCATGCGCGACGAGGCGGGCGCGACGCTGCGCTTCGAAGGCGACCTGGCACGCTTCGATCGCATCGGCGCCGCGCTCGACGGCGGCCGCATCGAGGTCGCGGGCAGCGTCGGCGACTATGTCGGCTTGCAGATGCGCGCCGGATCGATCCGCGTGGCCGGCGGCGCCGGCCTGTTCGCCGGCGGCGAGATGGCGGGCGGCGAACTGACGAT
>DATLZG010000212.1:0-2186 GCA_035574095.1 Burkholderiaceae bacterium
GATCAGCACGCCGCCCGCCGCCTGCAGCACGAGCGCCGTGACCACCGCCGCAGCCGCGCGCCGCTGCGCGCGCGTCATCGCCGCCGCTGCGTCGTCCGCGCCGACTCTGAGCAAGGCGAGCACCAACGCCACCAGCGCGAAACCGCCCAGCACGTTGGCGAGCGTGATCCACGGCAGCGCCGATGGCATGCGCGTTCCGACCCACGCCAGCAGCGCGGTGGCGGCGATCAGCAGCGCGGCGACCCAGCGCTCGGGACGCGCCAGACCGCGCCACGCGAGCGCCGCCCACACCGCCAGCAGCAGCGCAAAGGCGGCCGCGGCGACGCGATGGGAGAGCCGCAGCACGACCGCCGTTGCAGTCGCATTGGCCGCCTGCGCGGCCTTCTCCGTGCCGTAGCAGTGCGGCCACGGCTCGCAGTCGAGTCCGTTGGCGGCCAGCCGCAGATGACTGCTGGCGGCGAGGATCACGCACGCCAGCGCCAGCAGCGCGCCGAGCAGCACGCGCGCCAAGCGGGACTCACGCGCCGGCGCCACGCCCGCGCAACGCCCCGAGCACGACGACGGCGAACGCGAAACCGCCCGCCACCGCGATCAAGCCCCCCAGTCCCATCAGACCCATACCCGCCACCTCCGCCGTCGAACGCAGCACCTGCTCGGCGCCCGCGACCTTGCGCTGCACGCCGTAGCCGCCGGACCACACGAGGCCGATGATATGCAGCAACTGGCCGCCACCGTACAGCCACGGCTGCCAGTTTGCCAGCCGCGGTAGCGGGCGGGTGAAGCCGAGGTGCGGCAGCAGCGCGTAGGTCAGTCCCATCAGCGCGAGCGTGATGCCGACGATGCAACCGTGGTAGTGCGCGGGAATGCGCACGTCGGAACCTTGAATCAGGAAGCCGATCGCGCCGCCGGCGGAAAACAGCAGCACGGAGGCGAGCAGCGCGGCGCGCGCCGGGCGATGCGCGCGCGTCACGCGTTGCGCGCGCGCCAGGCCGAGCGCGATGGCCGCCACCACCGGCGCGATCGCCAGGCCGCCGCCGAAGCGCATCTGCCAGGTGAACAGCTTCTGGAATTCGACCGCGGCCACCGGCCACGCGAGATAGATCGCCGGCGTGGCGAACACCGCCGCCAGTCCGATGCCGAACAGCAGCACGGTCACGCGCGGCGACAGCGGAACACGTGCGCCGGCGAGCGACGCCAGCCACAGCCAGGCGACCAGCATCACCAGCGTCCAGCAGAACTGCAGCACGTGGCCCGGCCCCCAGTACAGCAGCTCGTAGTAGTCGCGCAGCGCGAGTTCGCGCGCGAGCGCGCTCCAGCTCCAGACCAGCGCGCCGATCGTCATCGCCGCCGCCACCGCCGCCGCGTTCAGCCCGAAGCGCAGCGCGCCGTCGGGGGCGAGCAGCACGCCGACCCTCTCCGGCACCGCCAGCGCGCGCAGCGCGGCCAGGCCGAAGCCGAGGCCGAAGATCAGCAAGCCGGCGATGAACGTGCCGCTGTCGAGCATCGGCACGTAGTTGGCCATCACCGGTGCGCCGGGGTCGAGAAACGGCGCGACCGCCAACACGAACGTGCCCACCGCCGCCAGCCCGAACGCGACGAAGCCAAGCGGCAGCCAGCGCGGCCGCGACGCGATCGACCACAGCACGGCGGCGAACGAACCGAACCACACCAGCACCGACAGGTCGACGTGCACGACCAGTGCCACGCGGAAAAACTCCGCGCTCGGAAAAAGATGCTGCAATCCCGGCGCCCGCGCCACCACCAGCAGGATCGAGAACACGCCGCTCGCCGCCAGCGCGGCGACCGCCAGCCACAGCCAGGCGAGCGCCAGCGTGCGGCGCCCACCGGACGGCAGCGCCAGCGCATAGAACCACGTCGGCCGCGCGCGCGCCGGTGCGGTCGATTCTTCGGCGACGGGGAGCGAGCTCATGTCCGTCGACCGGCGGCCGTTCCTGTCATTCCGAGTCCCGCGCAGCGGGGCGAGGAATCGCCAACGTCGCGACGCCTGAGATCCCTCGCGTTCGCGCGGGAGACCCGCCTGCCAAGGGCGTTGTCGAGGGGAGGAATCTCGAACCGCTCATCGAATCGACACCCCGCCCTGCTCCGGGTTGAAGTCGATCAGCACCACCTGCCCCGGCCGCACGTCGATGCGCGCTTCGCGTTCGTACGGAAATCCCGGCGCGCGC
>DATLZG010000213.1:0-2013 GCA_035574095.1 Burkholderiaceae bacterium
GCCCCGAGCAGGCTCGCCAGTTGGCGTGTGAGCACCGCCAGTTCCGTCTGCGACAGACGGCGCCCGACCGATAGCGTCAGCGCGGCGCGCTGCGCCTCGCTGACCACCGGTTCGACGGACAGCGGAATCAGATTGCGCCCGCGCAGCAATTGCCGCGCGGCGCGCGCGCTGTCGGCTTCCAGCACCCCGGAGACTTCTTTGCCCGAGGCGTCGGCGGCGGCGTATCGGAATGCGGCCATCAGTGTTCAGACGCGGATCGACGCGGATCGACGCGGATCGGACCCGGCTCGAGGGCGACGTCACAGGCCGCTACGCGCCGATCCGCGTGCATCCGCGGCTCACTCTCGGGTGACGCGCAGCACCTCTTCCATCGAGGTGACGCCGGCGGCCACCCAGCGCAAGGCGTCCGAGCGCATCGGCACCATGCCGATTCTTTCCGCGTATTTGCGGATGTCGGTGTCGTTGGCGGCGTTGTGCACGAGCAGCCGCAGCTCGTCGTCCACCGTCAGCAGCTCGTAGATGCCGGTACGGCCGGTGTAGCCGGTTTGGCCGCATTGCGCGCAGCCGACCGCGCGGAAGCCCTGGCCGTTCGGCTCCGGCGCCTTGCAATGCGGGCACAGCTTGCGCACCAGCCGCTGCGCCAGCACGCCGAGCAGCGATGAGGACAGCAGGAACGGCTCGATGCCCATGTCGATCAGCCGCGTCACCGCGCTGGCGGCGTCGTTGGTGTGCAAGGTGGCCAGCACCAGATGGCCGGTCAGCGACGCCTGCACCGCGATCTGCGCGGTTTCCAGGTCGCGGATCTCGCCGATCATCACCACGTCCGGGTCCTGGCGCAGGATCGCGCGCAGCGCGCGCGCAAAGTCCAGTTCGATCTTCGGGTTGACCTGCGTCTGGCCGATGCCCTCCAGGTCGTATTCGATCGGATCCTCCACCGTCATGATGTTGGTGGTGGCGTGATCCAGGCGGCGGATCGCCGCGTACAGCGTGGTCGTCTTGCCGGACCCGGTGGGGCCGGTCACCAGGATGATGCCGTGCGGCTGATGGATCAGCTCGTCGAACTTCTTCAACGTGCGATCCGACATGCCGAGGTTTTCCAGCGTCAGCCGCGACAGATCCTTCTCCAGCAGCCGCAGCACGACGCGCTCGCCGTGGCCGGTCGGCAGCGTGGAGACGCGCACATCGACGGCACGCCCGCCGACGCGCAGCGTGATGCGGCCGTCCTGCGGCAGCCGCTTCTCGGCGATGTCCAGCGCGGCCATGATCTTGATGCGCGACACCAGCGCGGCGTGCAGCGCGCGCTTCGGCCGCACGATGTCGCGCAACGTGCCGTCGACGCGAAAGCGCACCTGCGAATGGGTTTCGAACGGCTCGATGTGGATGTCGCTCGCGCCGTCGCGCGCCGCCTGCATCAGCAGCGCATTGATCATGCGGATGATCGGCGCGTCGTCCTCGGTCTCCAGCAGGTCCTCGATGTCCGGGACCTCCTGCATCATGCGCGTGATGTCGAACTCGCCCTCGATGTCGCCGACGATTTGCTGCGCGCTGCCCTCGGATTGCGCGTAGGTTTGCGCGATCGCCTCGCTCAGCTTGTCCGCCGGCACCACGATCGGCTTGACCTTGCCCGGGAACACGCGCATCACTTCGTTCAACGCCGCCAGCGGCGTGGCGTCGCTGATCCACGCCTCCGCCTCGCGCTCGCCGGTGGGCTTGAGCAGGATCGCGTTGTCGCGCGCGAACGCGTAGGGGACGAAGCGGGCGGCGGTAGCCATCGAAACCCCGTTCGGCGCTACTGGCCGACGACCTGCGGTTGCAAGCCGCGCGCGCGCAAAGCGGCGAGCGTATCGGCGACGCTGCGTCTGGCCGGTTCGACGGCCACGCGCACGCGCACCACCTCGCCGGCGCCGTCGGCGCTGCGCACGCTTTCCCAGTACGAATCGAAGCCCGCATCCTTCAGCTCGCGCTGCATTGCGCGCGCTTGCGCGATTTCGGCGAAGGTGGCGACTTCGATCA
>DATLZG010000214.1:0-3111 GCA_035574095.1 Burkholderiaceae bacterium
AACCGCACCGCGCCGGCCTCGATCCACTGCTGGATCCGGCTGCGGGACACTTCCGGCAGCAGCGCCGCAAGGGCCTTGTCGATGCGGCTGCCCGCCCACGGCGCGGGCACCACGATCCGCGCCGGCACGCCGCCTTCGACCGCGACCGCAGTCTCGTCGTCGTCGAACTCGATCACGCGCGCGGGCTGCATCAAGTCGTCAATATAATCGGCCGCGACTTTACGAGAGGAAATCCATGCGGTTTCGCGCCGGCTCCTGGAGATCGTTCGCGCTGAGCCTCGTGCTCGCCGGTGGGCTCGCCGGCTGCGGCACGCTCGACGCGGACCCGACCGCCAAGTGGAGCCCCGAGCGGCTGTACGCCGAGGCGAAGGACGAGATGACGATCGCCAACTGGAAGCGCGCGCGCGAGCTGCTGGAGAAGCTCGAAGCGCGCTACCCGTTCGGCCGCTACGCGCAGCAGGCCCAGATCGAGATCGCCTACACGTACTACAAGGAGGGCGAGAGCGCGCAGGCGGTGGCGGCGGCCGACCGCTTTCTGAAGCTGCATCCGAACCACGCCCATGCCGACTATGTGCACTACTTGAAAGGTCTGGCGCTGTTCAACGACGATCTCGGGCTGTTCGGGCGCCGCTTCGGCCGCGACCCGAGCAGCCGCGACCCGAAGGCGATGCGCGATGCGTTCGACGCGTTCAAGGAGCTGGTGATCCGCTTTCCGAACAGCCGTTACGCCGAGGAAGCGACCGCGCGCATGAACTACCTGGTCAACGCGCTGGCGCAAAGCGAGGTGAACGTCGCCCGCTATTACCTCGCGCGCGGCGCCTATCTGGCGGCGGTGCAGCGCGCGCAAGCCGCGTTGCGCGACTACGCCGGCGCGCCCGCGTCCGAGGAGGCGTTGGCGATTCTGGTCAGGGCCTACGGCGCGCTCGGCCTCACCGATCTGCGCAACGACGCCGAGCGCGTGCTGCTGAAGAACTACCCGGCGAGCGCGTTCCTCAAGGGACGTTGACCGTTGCCCGTCGACCGTAGTCGGTCGACGGTCGTGCGGCCGTCGCGGCGCCGGCCGATTGAAGCGGAATCGCGCGGATGCCCGCGGATCGAAGAAGCGGCTGACGGCCTTATCCGTGTCAATCCGCGCCCGGACACTGCGGAAAGAACGCGGACCTCATGACTTTGCCCATCGACCGCCGGCGCTGACCGTCGCGCGGCAGTCGTGGCGAGCGACGACGGGAAGCGAATCCGCGCGGATGACTTTGGGTCGAAAAATGGCCTGCCCTCTGTCCGCTTCGATTCGCGTCAGTCGGCGTCCGCCGCCCGCCGCAAGAACGCGCACGCTTCTTGTTCGCTGCGGGTGCGCGCGAACGGTGGCAGGCTCGCGAGCACCGTCTTGCCGTAGGACTTCGTGACGATCCGCTCGTCCAGGATCATCAGAACGCCGCGGTCGCGCTCGTCGCGGATCAGCCGCCCCACACCCTGCTGCAGCAACGTCACGGCCTGCGGCAGTTGATATTCGATGAACGGGTTGCGACCCAGCGCGCGCAGCCGACGCAGACGCGCTTCGACCACCGGATCATCCGGCGGCGCGAACGGCAGCTTGTCGATCACCACCAGAGACAAGGCTTCGCCGCGCACGTCGATACCTTCCCAAAACGAGACGCTGCCGACCAGAACCGCGTTGCCGGCGCGGCGGAATTCGTCGAGCAGCGCGCGCCGCGTGGCCGTGCCCTGCACCAGCAGCGGCAGGCCGGCTGCCTGCGCACGCTCACGCAGGCGTGCGGCCACGCGCTCGACTGCGCGCAATGTCGTGCAGAGGATGAAGGCGCGGCCGCCGCTGGCGGCGATGACCGGCCAAGCGCAGTCGGCGACTTGCTGCGGGAAATCCGGATCGAGCGGCGACGGCATCCGCTGCGGCAGATAGAGCAGCGCTTGGCGCGCGAAATCGAACGGGCTTTCCCACCGCCGCGTCGTCGCGTCCGGCAGGCCGATGTCGGCCAGATAGCGATCGAAGCGGCCCGCCAGCGTCAGCGTGGCCGAAGTCAGGATCCACGCCTGCGTCTGCTGCGCGCGCAGGCGCGCCAATGTCGCGCCGGGCGCGAGCGGCGTGGCATTGAACGAGGCGCCGTGTGCGCTCGCGCCGATCCAGCGCACCGTGTCATCGGCCTGCGCTTTGCCGTCGCCGGCCAGCGCGTCGCGCCACCGGCCGATCTCCTCGCGCAGCGCCGCCGCGCGCGGGCCGAGTGACTCGAGTTCGGCGTCGCGGCCGCGGTTGGCGGCAATCGCTGCGTCGAGCGCCGCCAGCGCCGCATCGAGCGCAGCCAGTGCGGCGCCGATGGCGGGCCTGTTGCGCACGCGGTCGAGCGCGAGTCGCGCACCCGGCTCGAGCCCGCCCTCCGCCAAGACGAGGCGCAGCGCGCGGATCGCCTGCTCCACCGCGCGGGCGAGTTCGACCCACGCCGCCCCGTCGGGCGCTTTCGCCAAACCGAGCGCGCGCGCGTCGGTCGCCAGGTCGGCCGCTTGCGCCAGCGAAAACCCGGTGCCGAAGAAGTCGGCGGCGATCTTCGGCAACTGATGCGCCTCGTCCAGCACCACCGTGTCGGCGGCCGGCAGGAAGTCGCGGATCGCGTCGTCCTTCATCGCCAGATCGGCGAAAAACAGATGATGGTTGACGACGACCACGTCGGCCGCCTGCGCCGCCCGCCGCGCGCGGTACACGAAGCACTCGTCGAAGTGCGCGCATTCCTGGCCGAGGCAGTTCTCCCGCGTCGAGGTCACCGCCGCCCAGATCGGCGCCTGTTCCGGCACCTCGTCCAGCTCGCTGCGGTCGCCGCTCGCGCTGACGCGCGCGAAGCGCGCAACCGCACGCAAGTGGGCCACGTCCTGCCGCGAGGCGAATTGCCCTTCGCTCTGTGCGCGCGCGAGCCGGTGCAGGCAGACGTAGTTCTGCCTGCCTTTCAGCAGCGCGACGTCGAGCGGCAACGCCAACGCACGGCGCACGGCCGCGAGATCCTTGCGAAACACCTGGTCCTGCAGCGCTTTCGTGCCGGTCGAGACCAGCACCTTGCCGCCGGCGAGCAGCGCCGGCACCAGATAGGCGAAGGTCTTGCCAGTGCCGGT
>DATLZG010000215.1:0-2256 GCA_035574095.1 Burkholderiaceae bacterium
AGGCGACGAACAATCTCGCGTCGCGGCGTTCGCCGTCGACGACGAGCCGCATCTCCTGCGGCCGGTAGCCGGCCAGCCCGCGCAGCACGCCGGCGAGATACGCCAGCCGGCCCCAGCGCCGATCGGGCATGCGCTCGATCACATGCGCATCGAAGCCGACGCCGGCGACGTTGACGAAAAAGCGCCGGCGGCCGTCGTCGAAGCGCGCTTCGCCGACATCGAGCGAACGCGTGCGGCCCGCCGCGATGGCGGCGGCCGCCGCCGCGTAGTCGCGCGGCAGTCCGTGCGTGCGCGCGAAGTCGTTGCCGGTGCCGACCGGCAGCACCGCGAAGCGCACGTCCGCGCGCGCCTCCAGCACGGCATTGGCCGCCTCGTGCACGGTGCCGTCGCCTCCCACGGCGAGCACGTTGCGATGACCGGCGGCGAGTGCCTGCGCGACCAGAGGCTGCACGTGTCCGGCGCGCGCGCTGACCGCCAGTTCGACCTCCAAGCCCTGCGCGCGCAAGGCGGCGACGATGCGCTGGCGGTCGCGCCAGCCGCGGCCACGGCCGGAGACGGGGTTCAGCACGACGAACCAGCACGACTTGGCGCTCGCCGCCGCCATGTCGAGCGCGCCGCCCGGGTGTGATGTCTCGATCGCTGCCGAGGGCGCGATTCCTCCGCCGGGCGTCGGCACAACGAGGCGCTACGCCCGCGCGACGAAGCCGCGCGGAATCGCGGACAGCAGTTTCTTCGTGTACTCGTGCTGCGGGTCGTGGTAGATCGCCTCGGCCGGTCCGCGCTCGACGACCTCGCCTTGGTTCATCACCAGGATGTCGTCGGCCATGTATTTGACGACCGCCAGATCGTGGCTGATGAAGACATAGGAGATGCCGAACTCCTCCTGCAAGTCCAGCAGGAGGTTCAGCACCGTCGCCTGCACCGAGACATCGAGCGCGGAGACCGATTCGTCGCAGACGATGATCTCCGGCTTCATCGACAGCACGCGCGCGATCGCGATGCGCTGCCGCTGCCCGCCGGAAAACTCGTGCGGGTACTTGTGGATGCAGTCGGGCGGCAAGCCGACCCGCTTGGCGAGCGCCACCGCGAGTTCGAAGCGCTCGTCGTCGCCGGCGCCGATGCCGTGCACTTTCATCGGTTCGGTGAGGATCTGGCCGACCGTGAAGCGCGGGTTCAGGCTCGCGTACGGGTTCTGGAAGATGATCTGGATGCGGCGCCTGTAAGAGAGCAACTCCGCATCGGGCAGGGCGAGTAAATCCTTGCCGTCGTAGATCACCTGCCCGGCGGTAGGCTCGACCAGCCGCATCAGCAGCATGCCGACCGTCGTCTTGCCCGAGCCGGACTCGCCGACCACGCCGAGCGTGCGCCCGCGCGACAGCGTGAACGAAGCGTCCTTCACCGCCTCGATCTTCTTGCGCGCGAACAGCCCCGTCTTCAGCTTGTATTCCTTGCGCAGACCGCGCGCTTCGATCAAAGGCGTGGGCTCGGGCGGACGCGACGGCCGCGACTCGGCGAGCACGATCGGTGCGCCGCCGCCGTTCATGAAATCGTCGATCACCGGCAGCCGCTTCGGTTTGACGTCCAGGCGCGGCCGGCAGGCGAGCAGCGCTTTCGTGTATGCATCCTGCGGCGCCGAGAAGATGCGCGCCACCGGCCCGGATTCGCGCACCACGCCTTCGCGCATCACCACCACGTGCGCGGCGATCTCGCCCACCAGCGCCAGATCGTGGCTGATGAACAGCACCGACATGCGGAACTTGTCCTGCAACCGCGCCAGCAGCTCCAGGATCTGCCGCTGCACGGTGACATCGAGCGCGGTGGTCGGCTCGTCGGCGATCAGCAGCTTCGGCTGGCAGGCGATCGCCATCGCGATCATCACGCGCTGCTGCTGGCCGCCGGACAGCTCGTGCGGGTAGCTCGCCAGCCGCGCGCGCGGCTCGGGAATACCCACTTCCGTCAAAAGCTCCACCACGCGCTCGGCCGCCTGCCGCCGCGACAGGCCGAGGTGGAGCTGCAGCACCTCCCCGATCTGGTCGCCGACGGTGAACACGGGATTGAGCGACGACATCGGCTCCTGAAACACGACCGAGATCTCTCGGCCGCGGATCGCGCGCAGCGTCTCCGGCGGCTGCGTCAAGAGGTTCAGGCCGCCGAACTCGACGCGGCTGTCGGCACCGACGATCGCGTTTTCCGGCAACAGCCGCACGATGGACATCGCCGACACGCTCTTGCCGGAGCCGGATTCGCCGACGATCG
>DATLZG010000216.1:0-2539 GCA_035574095.1 Burkholderiaceae bacterium
GCGGCCGCCGCGGATTCTGAGATAGGTTCTAGACTGGTCGCACGCGCGGCGCCGCGCGTGCACAATCGGAGACACCGGCGCGGTTGGCGGCGGCGCGGCCCCATCCGGGCGCAGCGCGGCGGGCGCTAAGCGCAGGCCAGGATCGGTGCGGTCAAGGGAGGGGGCGGTGATACTTACCTTGCGAGTCTTGTCCTCGGGCGACGGCGGTGATGTCGCGCCGCTGGTCGCGCGTTTCGACGCCGCCGGCGGTCTGATCGGACGTGCCGACAGCGCGCGCCTGAAGCTGCCCGATCCCAAGCGCACGGTGTCGCGTTTCCACGCCCACGTGAGCTTCGCCGACGGCAAGTTCTACATCGAGGACATGGGCAGTCCGAATCCGGTCAGCATCAATGGCCGGGTGCTGCAATCGGGACAGCGCGCCGAGCTGAATCCGGGTGACCGCCTGGCGATCGCCCATTACATCGTCGGCGTCGAGATCGGCGATTCGCAGCCGGCGCTGGCCGAGGAGGACGTCCCGTGGGAGGAGCGCGCGGACGCCGACGAGCGCACGCGCATCGTCGTCGACCGCAGTGCGCTCGCCGCCGCCGGCGGCCCGCCCGCCACGCCGGCCGAGCTGTGGCAGGCGTTCGAGGAGGGCGCCAAGGTGGAGATCGAATTGCCGCACGGTCTGCGCCCGGACACGATGCGCACGATCGGGGCCTTGCTGCGCAACGCGATCGGCGCGCTACGCAAGCAGCTCGGCCTGCGCATGCTCGTGCGGCGCGACGCCGAAGTCGAAGCGGCGACGATTCGCACCAAGAACAACAACCCGCTGAAGTTCGCGCTCGACGACGCGCGCGCTCTGACGGCGCTGGTCAAGCCGCCGCTGCCGACGTTCCTGCCGGGCCCGGCGGCGATCGAGGAAAGCGCCGCCGAACTGGAGGCGCACGCGCGGGCGACGATGTTCGCGATGCGCGCGGCGGCGCGCGAACTGCTGGCGCGCGTGGACCCGGTGGCGCTGGAGAAAAAGCTGGTCTCGTCCGGCGTTCTGGATTCGCTGCTGCCGGCGCGCCGCAAGGCCGCGCTATGGGATCAGTATGTGGCGACGCTGCGCGACATCACCGGCGCGGCGGGCGCCTTCGACGAGGCGTTCAACCGCGCGTTTCTGGCCGCTTACGAGCAGGAAATGGCGCGGCTGCGGCGCCCGGGCACGGTCGCGCAGCCGCCGGAGGCGGCGCTCAACCGAGCATGAATGCCTGGATCTTGTCGCGCAGGTCGCCCGGCACCGGCACCGCTTTGCCGGTGCGCTGATCGACGCACACGATCACGCGGTTCATTCGCACCCGCTGCTCGCCGTCCTTGTCGACGCCCATCGTGAAGCGGATCGAGCTGCGTCCGAGATGGCTGACGGTGAGCCAGAAGTCGACCGTTTCGCCCATCTTGGTCGGCTTCAGGAACGTCGTCTCCAGCTTCACGCTCGGCAGTGCCAGATGGCGCTGCATCAGCAACTGGTCGAACGGGATCTCCAGTCCTTCGTAGAACCAGTCTTCGACCAGCGCGTTGAAGATGTGGAAGTAGTGCGGGTAAAAGACGTAGCCGGTCGGGTCGCAGTGCGACAGGCGGATGATGTAGGGCTTGATGAACGTCATGGCCGGGGTCCGCAATCCGTTGTCCGTGATCCGTCGACCGCGCTTCGTCGGCAGGCGATCCGGGGCCGCCCACCTCGAGGAACGGATCGCGATCGACCGATCAGAGATCCGTCCGTACGCGCCACAGCTCGGGGAACAGCACCACCTCGAGCATGCTGCGCAGGTAGGCGACGCCGCTGGTGCCGCCGGTGCCGCGCTTGAAGCCGATGATGCGCTCGACCGTCGTCACGTGCCGGAACCGCCATTGGCGGAACGCATCCTCCAGATCGATCAGTTCCTCCGCGAGCTCGTACAGTTCCCAATGCTGCCGCGGCGCCCGGTACACGGCGAGCCATGCCGCCTCGACCGACGGATCGAAGCGATGCGGCGCGCGCCGGTCGCGTTGCAGGACCTGCGGCGCGATCGCGAAACCGCGCCGCGCCAGCAGCGCGATCGCCTCGTCGTACAGCGAGGGGGCGTCGAGCGCCCGCTGCAGCTCGTCATGGATATCGGCGCGGTGCGCATGCACCTTGAGCATGGCCGCGTTCTTGTTGCCCAGGATGTACTCGATCTCGCGGTACTGCCAGGACTGAAAGCCCGAACTGGACCCCAGATACGGGCGAATCGCGCTGTATTCGGACGGCGTCAACGTCGACAGCACGTCCCACGCGTGCACCAGCTGTTCCATGACGCGCGACACGCGCGCCAGCATCTTGAACGCCGGCGGCAATTCGTCGGCGGCGATCGCGGCGCGCGCCGCGCGCAGTTCGATCAACGCCAGCTTCATCCACAATTCGCTCGTCTGGTGCTGGATGATGAACAGCCATTCGTTCGGGTCCGGCGAGCGCGGCCGCTGCGCGTTCAGGATGGCGTCCAGGTGCAGATAGTCGCCATAGGTCATCGGTTCGGAGGCCGGCATCCCGGCCCCGGGC
>DATLZG010000217.1:0-2372 GCA_035574095.1 Burkholderiaceae bacterium
GGCGGGGGCGACCGCCGCGGACCTCGCGCGCAAGTATGAGCTGCCCCCGAACTTCGCCGCGACGATGCACGCCTACGCGTTGAAGCAGATCGGTTACTTGTGTAGGGCCGACTGGCTCTCGGATCTCGAGCGCCTGAACGCGGCGCTCGCCGAGGAAGACGCGCTGAGCTGATTCATCGGCGAGGTGCGGCGCTTCGGTGGCACGCTTCTTGTCCCGATGTACACCGGACACTTTCGCCCTAGACATTCCGGAGTATGAGGGCCATTTAGAACGCGACGTGCGCGAGCTTTGCGCTCGCACGCGAGCGCTGTTTGATGGGGTGGACGGCCCCTGCTCACGGCATCAATGTGCCAACGTGGTCGCCTGTAACGCCACAAGGAGAGGAGCCGTCCATGGGTGAGATTAGCACGATCGGGTTGGATCTGGCGAAGCATGTCTTCCAGGTTCACGGAGTGGATGAAGAGGGTAGCGTTGTGGTGCGTAAGCAGTTGCGGCGGAGCGCGGTGCTGAAGTTCTTCGCCCAGCTTGGTCCGTGCACCGTGGGGCTGGAAGCCTGCGCGAGTGCCCACTATTGGGCACGAGAGATCGCTGCGCTGGGGCATCGGGTGAAGCTGATGCCGCCGGCTTACGTGAAGCCCTATGTGAAGCGCGGCAAGAACGATGCGGCGGACGCGGAGGCGATCTGCGAGGCGGTGATGCGGCCGACGATGCGGTTCGTCCCGGTGAAGTCGGCCGAGCAGCAGGCGCAGGCGATGATCTACAAGGTGCGTGAGCTATTGGTGCGCCAGCGCACGCAGCTCATCAATGCGCTGCGGAGCCACCTCGCGGAGATGGGCATCGTCGCAGCCCAGGGCACAAGCAAGCTCGAGCAACTGATCGCGGTGGTGCGCGATCCGGACGATCGGCGGCTGCCGGCGGCGGCGCGCGGAGCCTTGCAGGAGCTTGTCCGCCAGATCGAAGCCCTGGAGGCGCGTCTCGACCCGCTGGACCGGGAGATCGCTGCGCAGGTCCGCGCGAGCGCGGCCGGGCGCCGGCTGGCGGGCGTTCCCGGCATCGGGCCGATCGTCGCCGGCGCGTTGCTGGCGATGGTGCCCGATCCGGGCGGGTTCCGCTCGGCGCGGCACTTCGCGGCCTGGCTCGGCTTTGCGCCGCGGCAGAACTCGAGCGGCGGCAAGCAGCGGCTGGGCTCGATCAGCAAGCAGGGCAATCGCTATCTGCGCAGCCTGCTGATCCTGGGGGCGCGGAACGTTCTCTGCAGGAACGCCAGCCCTTCCGCCTGGCTCACGGCGTTGCGCGCGCGGCGGCCGTTCAGAGTGGCGGCGGTGGCGTTGGCGCACAAGACCGCCCGCATCGTCTGGGCGCTGTTGGTCAAAGGCGGAACTTATCGCGCGGCCACGCCGGCCGTCGCAGCGAGCTGATCGGCGGGCCGCCGCCGATTGGAGCAAGGTGCATCACGACGGATGGGACAAAGGGTCGAAGACCGCATGCGAGACAGCCAGGCACTATGTGTGCGCCTTCGAGCGCGCCTGTTTGATCAGGCCCTCGCGTCGCGGACTCCATCGAGGCCAGCGGCCAATCCGGCCGCAGCAAAGGCCGGACACATGACCGCAACCGCTCCCCGCGTCCAAGACGTCGAGAAACGCCTTGATCCGCAGGGGCCGTCCACACATGACATCGTGAATATGTGTGGAGCGCTCGCGGCGCGCCGACGGGCGATCGCGTGCCCGCGGGCTACGGCGCCCCACATTTTGTAGGCAAGGGCCGTGTGCAAGGCCCAACGCGGTGACCCGAGCTAGCTCTTAGACGCGGGGCAAACCGCATCCTTCGGTTGCGGCTAAAACCGCACACAATATATAGTTGTTTTCGGCGCGGCGTTTGGCGGTGGCCAAGGGGGCGCGATGGCTTGCACGCTGACCGTTTCCGGCGCGTTCGGAAACTACAATCGGCTCTTGGTCCGTGGCACCGTCCAAGGCGACTGCGATGCGATCACCGTTCGCATCGAGGATCCGGTCGGAAACCTGATCGTCGCCGACGTGGCCTACCCGGCGCCGCGCGAGGCGGACCCGGCATCACCCACCGTGCCCCGGCTCTGGGAAGCCTATCTCAACATCGATGCCGCGACGCTGGCTGACAAGAAGGCCAACTTGCCCTGCCAGGGACCATTCCGCATCGTGGCGCGCTGCGACGACTGCGACGCGGACACCGGCGTTCTCACGCTCGTGTGCCGGGCGAGCCTGACCGCCGCCACCGCGAGGGCCGCCGAAACGTGCGTCGAGCGTGACGGCGTTCTGCAACGCCGCGTCACGATCGAGGCGACGGTCAATCGCGCCGCGCGCCTCGGGCCCACCGTGGTCCGCTTCAAGTTGTTTGA
>DATLZG010000218.1:0-3703 GCA_035574095.1 Burkholderiaceae bacterium
TGTTCGCGGTGGTCGCCGCCCGCAGGCGCTTCAGGGCCGCCCTCGCCATCGCCGGCGTAGCGCTGCTCGCATTCGCGCCATGGCCGATCGCGGCCCATCTGCTGGCGCCGGATCGCGCGCGCGAGTACTTCGCCTCCTGGATCGATTGGAACCTACAGTCGGTGGCGCTGCCCGGCGTGCCGGAGGTCGGGCGCATCGCGCGCAACTTCCCCTGGTACACCTGGCCGCTGTGGCCGCTGGCGGCGTGGGCCGTGTACTCGTGGCGCCACTCTCTACGCGCGCCGCACGTGCTCGTGCCCGGTGCGGTGGCCTTGCTGATGCTGGCACGCCTGGTGTTTTCCAACGCCCCCAGCGAGGAAAAGCTGATCCTCGTCGTTCCGCCGCTGGTGCTGCTGGCCGCGTTCGGCGCCACGACGCTGCGGCGGGCGGCGGAAAACGCGCTCGACTGGTTCGCGATCGCCGCCGCGTCGTTGGCTGCGCTCGCCCTCTGGACCTATTTTGTCGCCGTCCAAACCGGCGTGCCGCCGAAGATGGCGCACTCCGTCGCCCGCCTGACGCCCGGCTACGAGCACCCCGTCGCACCCGCCGCCCTCGCTCTCGCGCTGGCCATCACGGCTGCCTGGGCGGCACTGATCGTCTGGCGCGTGCGCGTCAGACCACCGATGCTATGGCGCGGTCCCTTGCTTGGAGCGGCCGGCCTGACGATGTTCTGGGTGCTGCTCAACGCTTTGTTCGTCGGAGCGTTCAATTACAACCGCACCTACGCGCCGCTGGCGCGCGAAGTAGCAGGACGCATGCAGGCGCTCGGCGCGAGCGGCTGTGCGTATGCGCATCGCCTGTTGCCGGCGCACCGTGCGCTGTTCGCCTGGCACGGCGGCATCGGCTTCGTGCCGCCCGAAGACGAAGCGGCCTGCGCCGTCGCTCTGCACCGCGACTCGCGCCGCACGCGCCTCGACGACGATCCGCCACCCGGGGACTGGACGTTGCTGTGGGAAGGCGCCTGGCCGGCGCGGCCGGACGAGGTTTTCCGTCTGTATCGGCGTGGGCGCTGAGCCGGGCACGCAACCCGCAACATGGCGCCCACGCTAGAAACGAACGCGCCGCAGCGCGGCCCCGATGTGCGCTTGGCCGCGCTGGTGCGGCTCGCCGCCCCCATCTTGCTGTCGCAACTGGCGGTGATGGCGCTCGGCGTCATCGACACCGTGATGGCCGGCCGCCTCTCGGCGACCGACCTGGCGGCGGTGGCGATCGGCTCCAGCGTGTATGCCAGCGTCTTCGTCGGTGCGATGGGCGTGCTACAGGCCCTGACGCCGATCGCCGGCCATCATTTCGGTGCCCGCCGCTATCGCGAGATCGGCGTCGACCTTGGCCAGACGCTATGGCTAGCGCTCGCGCTGTCGCTGCTCGGCGTGCCCGCGCTGTTGGCGAACCCGCTGTGGTTGCACCTGCTCGGCGTGGAGCCGCGCGTCGGCGCGGTCGCTTCACAGTATCTGTTCGCGGTGGGCGTCGGACTACCGGCGGCGCTTGCCACGCGGGCGTTCATCGCCGTCAACGCCGCGGTCTCGCGCCCGACGGTGACGATGGTGATCAATATCGCCGCGCTGGCAGCGAAAGTGCCACTGAACCTCGTCTTCATTCGTGGGTTCGGACCGCTGCCCCCGCTGGGCGGCGCCGGCTGTGGCGTCGCGACCGCGGTGCTGCTGTGGGCGATCCTGCTCGCCAACTTCGCGGTCTGGCGGCTCGATCCGTTCTACGCGCGCTTCCGCGCGCCACCCGGAACCTCGCGCCGCCCCCAGTGGGCGCGGCAGCGCGAGCTGTTGCGTCTCGGGCTACCGAGCGGCGGGTCGGTGCTGATCGAGGTCACCTCGTTCACCTTCATCACGCTGCTGCTGGCGCCGTTCGGCGCGGTGGCCGTGGCTGGCCATCAGATCCTGGTCAACGTCGTGTCGGTGCTGTTCATGGTGCCGCTCGCGCTCGGCGTCGCCGGCAGCGTCCTGGTGTCGCAAGCCCTCGGCGCGGGCCGGCCGGCGCTGGCGCGACGCGCCGCCGGCCGCAGTTTCGCGTTGGCCTTGGGTATCGCTGTCGTGGCATCGGCAAGCGTCTACCTGGCGCGCGAGCCCCTCGTTCGCGCGTTCACGACCGACACAGCTGTGGCCGCAGCGGCACTCGGACTCGTCGGACTGGCCGCCATCTTTCACGTCTTCGATGCGATCCAGGGCGCCGCGGGCTTCATTCTGCGCGGCTACAGAGTAGCGTTCGTGCCGATGCTCATTCACAGCGTCGCGCTGTGGGGACTGGGACTGCTCGGCGGCTACGCGCTGGCGCATCACAGCAGCGTCGGCCAGCGGCTGGGCGGCGCACCGAGCTTCTGGGCGGCTGCCGACGTCGGGCTGGTGCTGGCCGCCACGGCGCTGACGTGGCTCGTCGTCCGCGTGGCCCGCGCGCACAAATGAAAAAGGCCGGGCGATGCCCGGCCTTCCAGTTGCGGCGACCGCTCAATGATTTTCGGGTCAGCCGTGCGCTTGCAGCGCAGCGATACGTTCCTCGATCGGCGGGTGGCTGGCGAACAACGCCAGCAGACCGCCCGGCTTGCTGGCGATGCCCATGTTGCGCACCTGCGCCGGCAACTCGCCCGGTTCCATGCCGCCGAGGCGTTGCAGCGCGCTGATCATCGGCCGCGGGCTGCCCATCAGTTGGGCGGCGGCGGCGTCGGCGCGGAACTCGCGCTGGCGCGAGAACCAGGCAACGATGATCGCAGCCAGGAAGCCGAGCACGATGTCGAGCACGATCACCGAGGCCCAGTAACCGATGCCCGGCGCGTCGTTCTCGTTGCGCAGGATGATGCGATCGACCACGTAACCGATCACACGCGAAAGGAACACGACGAAGGTGTTCATCACGCCCTGGATCAGTGTCAGGGTGACCATGTCGCCATTGGCGATGTGGCCGACCTCATGGCCGAGCACGGCCTCGACCTCTTCGCGGCTCATCGACTGCAGCAGCCCGGTCGAGACCGCAACCAGCGCGCTGTTCTTGAACGCGCCGGTGGCGAAGGCGTTCGGTTCGCCTTCGTAGATGGCGACTTCCGGCATGCCGATGCCGGCCTTTTCCGCATGGCGGCGCACGGTATCGACCAGCCATTGCTCCATCGCGTTGCGCGGCTGATCGATCACCTGCGCGCCGGTGCTCCATTTGGCCATCGGCTTGGAAATCAGCAGCGAGAAGATCGAGCCCGTGAAGCCGACCACCGCCGCGAACGCGAGCAGCGTACCGAGCTCGATGCCGCCGGCCCGCAGGAACTGATTGACGCCCAGCAGGCTCGTCACCACCCCGAGGACGACGAGGATCGCCAGGTTCGTCAGCACGAACAGAGCGATGCGTTTCATAGAAACTCCAGTAAGAAGAGGGAAAGAAAAACGGCGCGAAGTCTAACCAACACAAATGACCGATCCTGTCGCGTGGTTTCTACATTCCGCACTCTCCTGTACTCGCAACCGCTGCCTTCGACTACCGATACCTGGCACACGTTCCAATTTTGAGGCCGGCGCCGATCGAATCAAGACCGGAGAGCGGCTCGCCACATACAGGTAAACCCGGATCGCTAGAATCCGCCCCTCGCGCTGCGGCACCGCCGCCGCACCCTTAGCTCGCTCGGTTCGCGCATGGCTCTTCCCGTCGATCGTCTGAACACCCGCCCGTTGCC
>DATLZG010000219.1:0-4547 GCA_035574095.1 Burkholderiaceae bacterium
CGAGTGGCGCGCGCCGTAGTAGGTGACCGCCACCATCTGGATGCCGGTCTTCGCCTTGTAGCCGTCGGCCAATTCCTTGAACACGTCGCTTTGCGCGTACTTCAGCAGATGGTCCGCGTCGCGGAACGTGTACGGGTAGTAGCCGACGCCGATGCGCGGAAAGCTGCGCGCGGCGAACGACGCGCCGGAGATGATGATGTCCACGGTGCCCAGCGTCAGCCCCTGGTTGATGTCGCTCTCCTTGCCGAGCGACGAGGCGGGGAAAACCTGGATCTCGTAGCGGCCGTTGGTGCGCTTCTTGATTTCCTCGGCCGCCCACACCGACCACTTGTGGTACGGCTCCGAGGTCTCGTACACGTGCGCCCATTTCAGCTTGGTTTGCGCGCCGGCCGCGCCGGCGAGCACGGCGAAAGCCGCCGCCGCGGCGAGCTTGATCGTTTGACGTCGGTTCATGTGTCTCCTCCTTTCGGACTGTGGTCGTGGCTTCAACTGCCGCCCGCGCGCCGCCAACTGGCGGAGAAGCGCGCGTGCGCTTTCTGCATGTGATGCTGCATCGCGCGCCGCGCGCCGTCGGCATCGCGCTTGCGGATCGCGTCGTACACGGCCGCGTGTTCGTCGATCGCGGCGCGCCAGGCGCGCGGGGTATCGAAATAGTTGCCGAGGCGCCGGAACAGCCGCCCGCCGCGCGCGTCCCAGAAGCGGCCGACCAGGTCGATCAACACCGCGTTGCCGGTGGCCTGCGCGACCGCGACGTGAAAGGCGCGATCGCCGGCCACAGGCGCGCGGCCGGCGGCGGCGTCCGCCCGCATCGAATCGAGCGCCGCCTGCATCCCGAGCAGATGCTTGCGGTTGGCGAGCCGGGCGGCGAGCGCCGCGACTTCGCCCTCGATCAGCCCGCGCGCGCGGATCAGCTCCAACGGTCCCCACTCCTGCGCCGGTGCGCCGCGCCGCGCGCCGGCCGCGCCGGCGCGCACGTACACGCCGGAGCCGCCGCGGATCTCGATCAGGCCTTCGACCTCCAGCGCGATCAGCGCCTCGCGCACCGACGGCCGGCTGACCTTCAGTTGCGCCGCCAGGTCGCGCTCGGCCGGCAGCCGCTCGCCCGGAGGAAACTCGCCGGCGGCGATCAGTTGCCGCAGCTGATCGGCGATGCGGCGATACAGGCGCGGCGCTTCGACGCTATGCAGCGGCATGCGAGGGGCGGCCCCGGGAAGTGGCCAAGTGGTCAGACCAATTTCATGCTAACTTCGCGCCCGCCAAACAACAAGCCCGGCGACCGTTTTTTTTGCACCGGGTCGCGCGACGGCGCAGGTCGGGCGGCGGGTGCGGGCGACGCGCGCAGGCGGGCAACGGCTCTTGCAGGAGACGAAGCGACGATGAGACTGAAAGGCAAGACCGCGCTGGTGACCGCGGCCGGGCAGGGCATCGGCCGCGCCAGCGCCTTGGCGATGGCGGCCGAGGGCGCGCAGGTATGGGCGACCGACGTCAATCCCGATCTGCTGCGCGCCTATGCGGGCGTGGCCAACGTGCGCACCGCGGTGCTCGACGTGCTGGACCGCGCGGCGATCGACAAGCTGATCGCCGAGATGCCGCCGCTATCGGTGCTGTTCAACTGCGCCGGTTACGTGCACCAAGGCACGGTGCTGCAGACCGAGGATCGCGACTGGGACTTCAGCTTCAACCTGAACGTGCGCTCGCAGTTCTGGACCATCCGCGCCGCGCTGCCGAAGATGGTCGCCAACGGCGGCGGTTCGATCATCAACATGGCCTCGGTGGTGTCGAGCATCAAAGGGCTGCCGAACCGCTTCGTCTACGGCGCGACCAAGGCGGCGGTGATCGGGCTGACGAAGTCGGTGGCGATCGATTTCGTCGCCCAGGGCATACGCTGCAACGCGGTCTGCCCCGGCACCGTCGATACGCCGTCGCTCGCCGAGCGCATCAACGCCTTCGCCGATCCGGAGGCTGCGCGCCGCAACTTCATCGCCCGCCAGCCGATGGGGCGGCTGGCAAAAGCGGAGGAGATCGCGCCGTTGATCGTCTATCTCGCCAGCGACGAATCGGCCTTCGTCACCGGGCAGGCGTACGTGATCGACGGCGGCATCGCCATTTGAGAACGCCAACACGCAGGAGAGCAGAGGATGAAACTGTTGCGCTACGGCCCCGCCGGCAAGGAAAAGCCCGGCCTGCTCGACGCCGAAGGCAAGATCCGCGATCTGAGCCGCGTGATCGCCGACATCGGCCCCGAGCAGTTGAGCGACGCGGCGCTTGCCAAGCTGCGCAAGCTCAATCCGGCCAAGCTGCCGCTGGTCAAAGGCAACCCGCGGCTGGGGCCGCCGCTGACCGGCGTGTCGAAATTCGTCGCCATCGGCCTGAACTATCGCGACCACGCGATCGAGTCCGGCGCGCCGATTCCGAAAGAACCGGTCGTGTTCATGAAGGCGACGAGCTGCATTTCCGGGCCAAACGACCCGGTGATGCTGCCGAAGGGCTCGAAGAAGACCGACTGGGAAGTGGAGCTCGGCGTCGTGATCGGCAAGCGCGCGCGCTATGTGCCCCGCAAGGACGCCCTGTCGTACGTCGCCGGCTACTGCGTGGTCAACGACGTCAGCGAGCGCGAGTTCCAGCTCGAGCGCGGGCCGCAGTGGGACAAGGGCAAGGGCTGCGACACGTTCGGCCCGATCGGGCCGTATCTGGTCACGCGCGACGAGGTGCCGAACCCGCAGCGGCTGAACCTGTGGCTGGATCTGAACGGTCAGCGCATGCAGACCGGCAACACCAAGACGATGATCTTCGACGTCGCGACGCTGATCAGTTACGTTAGCCGCTTCATGACCTTGCTGCCCGGCGACTTGATCACCACCGGCACCCCGCCCGGCGTCGGGCTCGGCCAGAAACCGCCGCGTTATCTGAAGCGCGGCGACGTGATGCGGCTGGGCATCGACGGCCTGGGCGAACAGCAGCAGAAAGTCGTCGCGTTCAAGCTTTGAGCGTGGGTCCTTTGCCGCGGATTGACGCGGATCAGAGCGCGCCGTCGTTGCGCGACCGCGCGCCAGAGATCGCTCGCTGCCGCATCCTTTGGCATGCGGATTTCTGCGCTCCGTGTGAGTCCGTGTCGATCCGTGGCACAAACCGCCGGCGGCGGTTGCAATGACCCGACTGGCGAGTCCGGCCTGGCCGCAACTGGTGCGCGCCGGAGTTGCCGCCGCCTACGAGCGCGGCCGTATCGAAACCGGCATCGTGCACCTGGGCATCGGCGCGTTCGCGCGCGCCTTCGTGGCCGACTACACGGAAGCGGCGCTCGCCGCCGGCGACGCGCGCTGGGGCATCGTCGGCGTCAGCCTGCGGCATGCCGACGCGCACGCGCGTCTGGCGCCGCAGGACGGCCTTTACACGCTGCTGGAACGCGACGGCGCGGCGCTGCGCGCGCGCGTGATGGGCGCGCTGACGGGCGTGCTGGTCGCGCCGCGGCAGCCGCGGGAGGTCATGCGCTGTCTGACCGATCCGCGCACGCGCATCGTGACGCTCACGATCACCGAGAAAGGCTACGGCTTCGACGCCGCCGGTCATCTCGATACCGCCGCGCCGGACATCGCGCACGATCTGCGCGCGCCGCACGAGCCGAGCAGCGCGGTCGGCTTCATCGCGGCGGCGCTCGTCGCGCGGCGCGCCGCCGGCGCGGCGCCATTTGCCGTGCTGTCCTGCGACAACCTGCGCGACAACGGCCGCAGCCTGCGCCGGCTGGTGCTCGAGTACGCGCAGCTCGCCTTCCCGGACGCCGCGCGCTGGATCGAGGAGGCGGTCGCGTTTCCGAACGCGATGGTCGACCGCATCGTGCCGCGCGCGCTGCCGCAGGACCATGCCGATGCGCGTGCCGCGCACGGCTACGACGACGCCGCGCCGGTGCGCTGCGAGCCGTTCGCGCAGTGGGTGATCGAACGCTTCGACGGCGCGCGTCCCGAGTGGGAGGCGGCCGGCGCGCAGTTCGTCGCCGACGTGCGTCCGTTCGAGGACGCCAAGCTGCGGCTGCTGAACGCTGCGCACACTGCACTGGCCATCTTCGGCGTGCTGCTGGGGCACGCGACGATCGCCGAGGCGGCGGCCGACGCCGACATCGCCGCTTACGTGCGCGCGCTGATGCAGCAGGAGCTGGCGCCGACGGTGGCGGCCGATGCGGCGCTCGACGTCGCCGACTATCAGCGGCGGTTGTGGCCGCGGTTCGCCAACACCGCGCTCGGCCACGGCACGCTGCAGGTGGCGATGGACACGTCGCTGAAGCTGACGCAGCGGCACGTGCCGGTTCTGCGCGAGCGGCTGGCGCGCGGGCAGCCGATCGACCGCTTGGCGCTGTTGATCGCCGGGTGGATTCGCTATCTGGCCGGCCAGCGCGAGGACGGCAGCGCCTACGAGGTCGACGATCCGCTGGCGCCGCAGCTCGTTTCGCTCGCCGCCCGGCAAACGCAAGATCCGGCGGGCTGCGTGCGCAAGACGCTGGCGGTGGCCGCCGTGTTCGGAACACTCGGCGCCGACGCAGTCTTCGCGGCGCGCGT
>DATLZG010000220.1:0-18639 GCA_035574095.1 Burkholderiaceae bacterium
GCCGGTGCTGCGCACCGCCGGTCCGAGCTTGTCGCCATTCAACGCCTGGGTGCTGCTGAAGGGCCTGGAGACGCTGCCGCTGCGGATGCGTGCGCAGTCGCGGGCGGCGACCGAGCTGGCCTTCTGGTTGGCCGAGCAGCCGGCCATCGAGCGCGTGTATTTCCCCGCGTTGCCGTCGCATCCGCAGTTCGAACTCGCGCAGCGACAACAGTCGGGGCCGGGCGCGGTAATCTCGTTCGAGTTGAAGGGTACGGCGCCCGACGAACTGCGCTGGCGCGCCTGGCGATTGATTGACGGCGTCAAGCTGATGTCGATCACGGCGAATCTGGGCGATACGCGCACGACGATCACCCATCCGGCAACCACGACGCACGGTCGACTGAGCGCAGAGGCGCGCCAGCGCGCGGGCATCAGCGAAGGACTGGTGCGAATCGCCGTCGGCCTCGAGGCGGTGGCCGACCTGAAGCGCGACTTGGCACAGGCGCTCGCGCGCTGAACGGGACCGGCCGTCCCTTCTACCGCACAGCCGCTACGCCACGCGTCGCCGCCGCCCGGCGTGGATCTGACAGAATTGGCCGCTGCTGCGCTAATCGGCTACGGACCACGCAAATGACCAAGGTTCCCGACGACATTACGCTCGCGGAACTCTGCCGCCGCGCAGCCACCGCGTTGGCCCGCGCTGGTCTCGAGCACCGCATCGATATTTACCGCGACGTCGATATCGATGACCCCGCTGTGCGAATGATGCTGGGTCGTTCCCATCGGGTGCGCGTGCGGGTCAAGATCACCGCGACGAGCCTGCTGTTCGAATCGGGCGATCCCGGCGCAAACGCCACTGCGCCGAAGCAGGGCGAAACGCTGCCGCGGTGAGAGGAGACGCTGACAGGCTCTGAAGAGTGGCTCCCCGACCTGGACTCGAACCAGGGACCTGCGGATTAACAGTCCGTCGCTCTACCGACTGAGCTATCGGGGAATCGCAACGCGGCCGAAATTATATCGTCGCGCCTTAGTTTTTGAGCACGGCGGCGACCGACGCGCACACGTATTCGAGGTTGTTCGCGTTCAACGCCGCAACGCAGATCCGCCCACTGGACACGGCATAGATGCCGAACTGCTCGCGTAGCCGCTCGACCTGCTGCGCGGTCAGGCCAGTGTACGAAAACATGCCCCGCTGGCGCAGGATGAAGGAGAAGTCGCCGCGCGCGCCATGGCGATTCAGACCGTCGACCAGTTGTTGACGCAGGCTCTTGATGCGTTCGCGCATCGCGCCCAGTTCGTCTTCCCACATGGCGCGCAACTTCCGGTCGGCCAGCACCGCCGCGACTACGGCGCCGCCGTGCGTCGGCGGGTTCGAGTAATTGGTGCGGATCGTGCGCTTGACCTGACTGAGCACGCGGGCGGCTTGCTCCATGTCCTCGGTGACGATTGTCAGCGCGCCGACGCGCTCGCCGTACAGCGAGAAAGACTTGGAAAACGAACTGGCGATGAAAAATGGCATGCCAGCTTCCGCGAACAAGCGCACCGCCGCCGCGTCGGCGTCGATGCCTTCACCGAAGCCCTGATAAGCGATGTCGAGGAACGGGACCAGTCTGCGGTCGGCCGCGATTCTCACTACATCCGCCCACTGCGCCCGGTCGAGATCGACTCCGGTCGGGTTGTGGCAGCAGGCATGCAACACGACGATCGAGCCGGGTTCTGCCGCCGCCAAGGCCGCTTTCATTCCACCGAAGTCGAGCCCGCGTTTGGCCGAGTCGTAGTAGGGGTAGGTGGAGACAGCGAATCCGGCGGTCTCGAAAAGCGCACGGTGGTTCTCCCAACTCGGATCGCTGATCAGAACGAGCGCGTCGGGCAGGATGCGCTTCAGAAAGTCTGCCCCGATCTTCAGCGCGCCCGTGCCGCCCAGCGCTTGCGCGGTCACCAAGCGCCCTGACATAAGCACCGGGGAATCGGCGCCGAACAAAAGTTGCTGTACCGCGGCGTCGTAGGCCGCGATGCCCTCGATCGGCAGATAACCGCGCGGCGTCGGCGATTCCGCCAACGCCCGTTCGGCCTCGCGCACGGCACGCAGCAAGGGAATCTTGCCGCCCTCGTCGTAGTACACGCCGACGCCGAGGTTGACCTTCCTTTGCCGCGGATCCGCGGCAAAGGCTTCGTTCAGGCCAAGAATTGGGTCGCGGGGCGCGAGTTCGACGCGTTCGAAGACAGAGGGGGCCATGGTTGGCTTTTATCGGGCCGTGGCCCGCGGATGTTGCATTGCGAAATCAGTCCAAAAGTGCAAGTGTACATCCTCTCTCCCCCTAGGGCCGGCCGAGGGGCGCCTCGAGACCTTCGCGTGGAGCTTTAGAAAGGTTTACGTAAACTATTGAAACAAAAGGTGTTGATCCACTCATGTGCCGCGCGATTGGGGGCTAGGTTTTTTGAACGGCGGCGCATAGAATCCGCTCTTTGCGTGCATGTTCTGCGCTGCAATATCCGATGCTGCTGGCGTTTCCCAATTCGCCCTTTCAGTTGGCGCAGCCTTTTGCGCCGGCTGGTGATCAGCCAGAGGCCATCGAGCGGCTTGTCAAGGGTCTGAACGATGGGCTCGTCTGCCAGACCCTGCTCGGCGTCACAGGCTCGGGAAAGACATACACGATGGCCAACGTCATCGCGCGCGTCGGATGCCCGGCACTGCTGCTCGCGCCCAACAAGACCTTGGCAGCGCAACTGTACTCGGAAATGCGGGAGTTCTTTCCCAACAACGCGGTCGAGTACTTCGTTTCCTACTACGACTACTACCAGCCGGAAGCCTACGTTCCTTCCCGCGACCTGTACATCGAGAAGGACAGCAGCATCAATGAGCACATCGAGCAGATGCGGCTGTCGGCGACCAAATCGCTGCTGGAGCGGCGCGACACCGTGATCGTGGCGACCGTATCGGCGATCTACGGCATCGGCAACCCGAGCGATTACCACGCGATGGTGCTGACGGTGCGTGTCGGCGACCGTATCGGTCAGCGCGACGTCATCGCGCGGCTGACCTCGATGCAGTACCGGCGCAACGAAACCGAGTTCGCCCGCGGCACCTTCCGGGTGCGCGGCGATACCATCGACGTGTTTCCGGCCGAACACGCGGAGCTCGCGGTTCGCATCGAGCTGTTCGATGACCAGATCGACAGCCTGATGCTGTTCGATCCGTTGACCGGCCGCATCCGGCAGAAGATCCCGCGCTTCACCGTTTATCCGTCGTCGCACTACGTGACGCCGCGGCAGACGGTGCTGCGCGCGATCGAGGACATCAAGGTCGAGTTGAAGGAGCGCGTCGATTGGCTGGTCGGGCAGGGCAAGCTGGTCGAAGCCCAACGGCTCGAGCAGCGCACCCGTTTCGATCTCGAAATGCTCGCTGAACTCGGCTTCTGCAAGGGCATCGAGAACTACACGCGGCATCTTTCGGGCGCGCTCCCCGGAGAGCCGCCGCCGACGCTGATCGATTACCTGCCGGCGGACGCGCTGATGATCATCGACGAATCGCACGTCACGATCCCGCAGCTAGAAGGGATGTACCGCGGCGATCGGTCGCGCAAGGAGACCCTGGTCGAGTACGGGTTCCGGCTGCCGTCGGCGCTGGACAACCGCCCGCTGCGCTTCGACGAGTTCGAGCGCAAGATGCGTCGCTGCATCTTCGTCTCCGCGACGCCCGGCGATTATGAGTACGAACGCTCGTCCCAGATCGTCGAGCAGGTGGTGCGGCCCACGGGTCTGGTCGACCCGCAGGTCGAGGTGCGGCCGGCGCGCACGCAGGTCGACGACGTGTTGTCCGAGATCCGGCTGCGCGTCGCCCGTAGCGAGCGCGTGTTGATCACGACCCTCACCAAGCGGATGGCCGAGGATCTGACTGCATTCCTTGCAGAACACGGGGTGCGGGTGCGGTACCTGCATTCGGACATCGACACCGTCGAGCGGGTCGAGATCATCCGCGATCTGCGCGCGGGCGTGTTCGACGTGCTGGTCGGCATCAACCTGCTGCGTGAGGGGCTTGATCTGCCCGAGGTCTCGCTGGTCGCCATCCTCGACGCCGACAAGGAAGGCTTCCTGCGCTCGACTCGATCGCTGGTGCAGACGATTGGACGGGCGGCCCGCAACTTGCGGGGCACGGCAATCTTGTACGCCGACCAGGTGACGGAGTCGATGCGAGCGGCGATCGAGGAGACGAACCGCCGCCGCGCCAAGCAGCACGCCTTCAATTCCCACTACGGCATCGTGCCACGCGGCGTCCAGAAGCAGGTGCGCGACCTGATCGACGGGGTTTATGAGCCGGGCCGGTTGGTGGCTGCGGAGCCGCCCGCCGACTACGCAGCGATGGGCGAGAAGCAAGTCGCGAAGGAAATCAAGAGGCTCGAGAAGCTGATGTTCGACCACGCCAGGAACCTGGAATTCGAGAAGGCCGCACAGGTGCGCGACCAGCTGGCAGCGCTGAGGGAGCGAGTCTTCGGCGCCTCTGCGGGGTCGAACGTCGTGCCGCTTGCGAAGGAGCGGGCCGCGTAAGCGCGGCATTTGAAACTTGTGAGGCCGTTGGCAGTCTTCCGATTTGTCTTGTTAAGGCGTTAATCAACTGTGGAAAACATCACTCAAATGCGTCCGGCACGGTCCGGACAATCGACGGGTAGACGCAGCGCTAACCCGAACCAGAAAGGCGCAACGACGATGACCAAAGTCCTGTTTGTCTGTATGGGCAATATCTGCCGATCGCCCACGGCCGAAGGCGTGTTCCGCAAGATGATCCGAGACGCTGGGCTGGAATCCAGCGTCAAGATCGACTCCGCGGGTACTCATGCCTATCACGTCGGCGAGCCGCCCGATATCCGCGCCCAGCAGGCCGCCCGCAAGCGCGGCTATGAGATCGGCGATCTTCGTGCGCGGCAGATCACGCAGGACGATTTCCGTGAGTTCGACCTGATCCTGGCGATGGATTGGGAGAACCTTGCATTGCTGCAACAGCAATGCCCGCGCGCATACAAGCATAAGCTGCATCTGCTGATGCGCTTTGCGGGCGAGCATGACGCGGCGACCGTGCCCGATCCCTACTATGGGAGCCCCGAGGGCTTCAACACCGTGCTCGACTACGTGGAAGACGCGTGCCAGGGCCTGATCGAGGTCGTGCGCAAGCGCGCGACGATGTACGCGGCCGCCTGAGGGTAGCCGTGCGCGGCCTGCTGGGCCGCGCGGTCAAAGAAAAGTTGACCGCTATTGTCGGGTAAGGATAGAATCCTGATCGCCGCGCTCGGGAATTTCGAGCGCGGCCTTCGTGAACGAACGATCGGGATTCGCATGCGACTGACGACCAAAGGTCGGTTCGCCGTAACGGCGATGATCGACCTGGCAATGAGACAGCAAAACGGTCCGGTGACCCTTGCCGGCATCAGCCAAAGACAGCGGATTTCGCTGTCCTACCTCGAGCAGTTGTTCGGCAAGCTCAGGCGGCACGCGCTCGTGCAGAGCACCCGCGGGCCGGGCGGGGGCTATACGCTGGCGCGGCCGATGAGCGAGGTTTCCGTGGCCGACATCATCTACGCGGTCGACGAGCCGCTCGACGCGACGCAATGCGGCGGTCGGGAGAACTGCGACAACGACCAGCGCTGCATGACCCATGACCTGTGGGCGAACCTGAATCGCGTGATGGTGGATTTCCTCGACTCGGTTTCGTTACAGGACCTGGTCGAGCAGCAGAAGGCGCGGCTCGCGCAATCGGGTTCTTCGACCGCGGTGATGGTCGACGGTCGTGGCCGCCGCGGCGGCACGGCGGTCGAGAACGACCAAGCGGTATTCAGTTGACAGGAGCGGGCATGAAGTTGCCGATTTACCTCGACTACGCCGCCACGACGCCGGTCGATCCGCGCGTCGTTGACAAGATGCTTCCGTACCTGCGCGAACACTTCGGCAACCCAGCTTCGCGCAGCCATGTCTTCGGCTGGACGGCGGAAAAGGCGGTCGAGGAAGCGCGCGAGCAGGTCGCGGCGCTCGTCAACGCCGACCCGCGGGAGATCATCTGGACGTCGGGAGCGACAGAGTCGATCAACCTCGCGCTGAAAGGTGCCGCTCATTTTTATCGCGACAAGGGCAAACACTTGGTCACGGTGAAGACCGAGCACAAGGCGACGCTGGACACGATGCGTGAACTCGAGCGCGAGGGCTACGAGGTCACTTACCTCGACGTCGACAGCGCAGGGCTACTCGACCTGGCGCAGCTTGAAGCGGCGCTGCGGCCGGACACGACGCTGGTGTCCGTGATGTACGTCAACAACGAGATCGGCGTGATACAGGATATTCCAGCGATCGGCGAGCTGTGCCGCTCCCGCGGGATCATCCTGCACGTGGACGCAGCGCAGGCGACCGGCAAGGTCGCGATCGATCTCGGCCAGTTGAAGGTCGATCTGATGTCGTTCTCGGCGCACAAGACCTACGGACCAAAGGGGGTCGGCGCGCTGTTCGTGCGGCGCAAGCCGCGCGTGCGCCTGGAGGCGCAGATGCACGGCGGCGGCCACGAGCGGGGCTTGCGCTCGGGCACGCTGGCGACACACCAAATCGTCGGCATGGGCGAAGCTTTTCGTCTGGCGCGGTTGGAGATGCCGACCGAGGTGGAACGGATCCGCATGCTGCGCGACCGGTTGTGGGCGGGTCTGAGCGAGATCGAAGAGGTGTACGTCAACGGCGACATGAACCGGCGCGTCGCGCACAACCTGAACGTCAGTTTCAACTTCGTCGAGGGCGAATCGCTGATCATGGCGATCAAGGACGTCGCGGTGTCGTCGGGTTCGGCGTGCACGTCGGCGAGCCTGGAGCCGTCGTACGTGCTGCGGGCGCTCGGGCGCAGCGATGAATTGGCGCACAGCTCGATCCGCTTTTCGATCGGTCGCTTCACGACCGTCGAGGAAGTCGACTACACGGTCGATCTGGTCAAGCGCAAGGTCGCCAAGTTGCGCGACATGTCGCCGCTGTGGGAGATGCACAAGGAAGGCATCGATCTGAATACCGTGCAATGGGCCGCGCACTGAAGCGCTGCAGCGATTACCGGAGAAAGCAGACATGAGTTACAGCGCAAAGGTCATTGACCACTACGAGAACCCGCGCAACGTTGGATCGTTCGACAAGAACGACGAAAGCGTCGGCACCGGGATGGTCGGCGCGCCGGCCTGCGGCGACGTGATGAAGCTGCAGATCAAGGTCAACGCGCAGGGCATCATCGAAGACGCGCGCTTCAAGACCTACGGCTGCGGCTCGGCGATCGCTTCCAGTTCGCTCGTGACGGAGTGGGTGAAGGGCAAGACGCTGGAGCAAGCGATGCAGCTAAAGAACTCGCAGATCGCCGAGGAACTGGCGTTGCCGCCGGTAAAGATCCACTGCTCGATTTTGGCCGAGGACGCGATCAAGGCCGCGATCCGCGACTACCAAACCAAGCACGCGCAGAAGACCGCCGGCGAGCAAAAGGCGGCGGCATGAACGGAGGCTCGGCGATGGCCGTCACGATGACCGAACGCGCCGCGAAACACGTTGCCAACTTTTTGGCGCGGCGGGGCAAGGGCGTCGGACTGCGTCTGGGCGTGCGTACGTCCGGCTGCTCGGGTATGGCGTACAAGCTCGAGTACGCAGATGCCGTCAATCCGGAAGACCATGCATTCGAGAGCCATGGCATCAAGATCTTCGTCGACCCCAAGAGCCTCGTCTATCTGGACGGAACCGAACTGGACTTCGTGCGCGAGGGGTTGAACGAGGGCTTCAAGTTCAACAACCCGAAAGAGAAGGACCGCTGCGGCTGCGGCGAGTCGTTCCGCGTCTAGCCGTAGTACTCCGAGAATCAAGGGCGGCTGCGCCGGGCGGCTACCGTCTCGCAGCCGCTCTTTTTTGTCCGTGACCATCCAACGCGACCATTTCAGCCTGTTCGGACTGCCGGCGCGCTTCGCGCTCGACGCAGCGGCGCTCGACGCTGCCTACAAGCGCGTTCAATCGCAGGTGCACCCGGACCGCTTCGCTGCCGCCACCGCGGCCGAGAGGCGGGTGGCGATGCAATGGGCCGCGCGCGCCAACGAGGCGTTCGAAGCGCTGAAGTCGCCGCTGCGGCGCGCCGCCTATCTGTGCGAGATGAACGGCGTGCCGATCGGGGCCGAAACGAATACCGCGATGCCAGCGGCGTTTCTCGGCCAACAGCTCGAATGGCGGGAGCAACTGGAGGCCGCGCGCGCGGCGAACGACGCCGCGCAGCTGCGGGCGCTCGACGAAGAGGTGCGGGCGATGCGCGCGGCCACGCTCGAGCGGCTCGCGCGGGCGATCGACGACGAGCGCGACTTCGTCGCCGCGGCGGCGCTGGTGCGGCAACTGATGTTCATCGAGAAATTCGAGTCCGAGGTGGGCGGCGCACTGGCTGCTGCCGCTGCGGGCGTGGGTTGAACGAGATGGCGTTGCTGCAGATCGCCGAGCCCGGCATGTCGACTGCGCCGCACCAGCATCGGCTCGCGGTCGGCATCGATCTGGGAACGACCAATTCGCTGGTGGCCACAGTGCGGCACGGCGTGCCCGAGGTGCTGGCCGACGAGCAGGGCCGCGCGCTGCTGCCGTCGGTGGTGCGCTACCGCGGCGACGGACGAGTCGAGGTTGGTTACGAGGCGCAGCGCCATCAGGCGACCGACCCGCGCAACACGATCGTCTCGGTCAAGCGCTTCATGGGTCGCTCGGTGCGCGACGTCGAACACGTGGAGAACCTGCCGTACGACTTCGTCGACGCGCCGGGCATGCTGCAGATCCGCACCGTCGCGGGCGTCAAAAGCCCGGTCGAAGTCTCGGCCGAGATTCTGGCCACGCTGCGCCGGCGCGCGGAAGCGGCGTTGGGCGGCGAATTGGTCGGCGCGGTGGTGACGGTGCCGGCGTATTTCGACGACGCGCAGCGGCAGGCGACGCGCGATGCGGCACGGTTGGCCGGGCTAAACGTGTTCCGGTTGCTGAACGAACCGACCGCCGCCGCGCTGGCCTACGGGCTCGACAACGCGGCCGAGGGCGTGTACGCGGTGTACGACCTCGGCGGCGGCACTTTCGATATCTCGATCCTGAAGCTGACGAAAGGCGTGTTCGAGGTGTTGGCGACCGGCGGCGACACCGCGCTGGGCGGCGACGATTTCGACCATCGCCTGTACTGCTGGGCGCTGGAGCAGGCCAACCTGTCGCTGCTGCCGCCGGAGGACGTGAGCCTGCTGACGATGAAGGCGCGGGCGGCCAAGGAAGCCCTGTCTTCGCAGCCGCAGGCGATCCTGCAGGCGCGGCTGTCGACCGGCAAGTGGCTCAATCTGACGATCGGCGTCGACGCCTTCGCGGCGATGACCCAGCACCTGGTGCACAAGACGCTCGAGGCCACCCGGCGCGCGCTGCGCGACGCCGGCCTGAGACCGACCGATGTCAAGGGTGTGGTGCTGGTCGGGGGCGCGACGCGCATGCCGCATGTACGCAGGGCGGTGGCCGATCTGTTCGAGCAGCCGCCGCTGACCAACATCGACCCCGATCAGGTCGTTGCGATCGGCGCGGCGATGCAGGCGAATCTGCTGGCGGGCAACCGGCCGGCCGGCGACGACTGGTTGCTGCTCGATGTGATTCCGCTGTCGCTGGGTCTGGAAACGATGGGCGGGCTGGTCGAGAAGATCATCCCGCGCAACTCGACGATTCCGGTGGCGCGCGCCCAGGAGTTCACGACTTTCAAGGACGGGCAGACCGCGATGGCGATCCACGTCGTGCAGGGCGAGCGCGAGCTGGTTTCCGACTGCCGGTCGCTGGCGCGCTTCGAGCTGCGGGGCATTCCGCCGATGGCGGCCGGCGCCGCGCGCATCCGCGTGACCTTTCAGGTCGACGCCGACGGACTGCTGTCGGTGTCGGCGCGCGAGACCACCAGCGGCGTCGAAGCTTCGGTTACCGTCAAGCCCTCCTACGGTCTGACCGACGAGGAGGTCGCGCGCATGTTGCAGGAGTCCATCGGCGCCGCCGAGGTCGACATGCGGGCCCGCGCGCTGCGCGAACAGCAGGTCGAGGCGCAGCGCTTGCTGCATGCCTTGCGCACCGCGCTGGCGGCCGACGCCGATTTGCTGAGCGACGACGAGCGCGCGCAGATCGAACGCGAGATGGCTGCGCTCGAGGCAACCGCCGCCGGCGGCGACGCCCAGGCGATCAAGGAGGGTATCGACCGCCTGTCGCGCGCGACGGACGCGTTCGCGGCGCGCCGCATGGATCGCTCGATCCGCGCCGCGCTGGCCGGGCACCGGATCGACGAGTTCGCCGGTTAGCGATGCCGAAGATCACCGTGTTGCCGCACGAAGAGCTCTGTCCGGCCGGCGCGACGATCGAAGCCGAGCCCGGCAAGAGCATCTGCGAGAACCTGCTCGACAACGACATCGAGATCGAGCATGCGTGCGAGATGTCGTGCGCGTGCACGACCTGCCACGTGATCGTGCGCCAGGGTTTCGAAACGCTCGATCCGAGCGACGAAGACGAAGACGACCTGCTCGACAAGGCCTGGGGGCTGACGCCGACCTCGCGCCTGTCGTGTCAGGCGATCGTGAAGGACAAGGACCTCGTGATCGAGATTCCGAAGTACACGATCAACCAGGTGAAGGAGGGCGGTCGATGAAATGGACCGATTCGCTGGCGATCGCGATCGCTTTGGCTGAGAAACACCCCGATGTCGATCCCCGCACCGTCAACTTCGTCGATCTGTACCGTTGGGTGCTGGAGCTGCCGGGTTTCAGCGACGATCCGAAGCGCTCGGGCGAGAAGATTCTGGAAGCGATCCAAATGGCGTGGATCGACGAGGTGAGCTGACCTGCGCCGTCAGAACTTCTGCGGCCGAAACACGCCGACCTCGGCGGTGAACAGCGTGACCGCGTAATGCGGCGCGTATTGCTGCAGCACATGCGCCGCCAGCGCCTCCGCGACGGCCGCGGCGCAGATCACCTTCATCTCGATCGAGCGGTCGGCTTCCCAGGCCGCCTCGCGATCGCCGCGTTCGCCGCCGCCGCGCACCTCGGTGATGGTATAGCCGTGCGCGCCGAACGCGCGCGCGTCGCGGATCAGCGCTTTCTCGAGCGCCGCTTCGCCGATGATCACCAGCAGTTTCCTCGGGTGCGACTGCATCTTCAGCTCCCCAGCCAGCGCGCGTACTGAAGATAGATCGGAATGCCGACCGTGATGTTGAACGGAAAGGTGACGCCCAGCGCGACGCCGATCGAAAGCGCCGGGTTGGCCTCCGGCACCGCGACGCGCATGGCGGTCGGCGCCGCGATATAAGAGGCGCTCGCGGCCAGCGTCGCGAACAGCGCGATGCCGCCGACGCTCAAGCCGATCAAATGACCGACGAGCGCGCCGATGGCGCCGAGCACGGGCGGTGCGACGAGGCCGAAGGCGACGAGAAACAACCCCGCGCGCTTCACGTCGCCGATCCGGGCGCCCGCGACCAGTCCCATTTCGAGCAGAAACAAGGCAAGCACGCCCTTGAACAGATCGAGGAACAACGGTTCGATCGGCTGCAAGCCACTTGGACCGGCCAGCGCCCCGATCGCCAGGCCTCCGAGCAGCAGCAGCACGCTCTTGCCGAACACAACCTCGTGCGCGAGTGCGCTCCAGGCGATGCGCTGGGTGCCGCCGATCCGCGCGAGCACGATACCGGTGATGATTCCCGGCGCTTCCATCAGCGCGACCAGCAGCGGCATGTAGGACTCGGCGGCGAGCTTCTGCTTCGCCAGCGCGCTGAGCCCGACGGCGAACGTGACGACCGACACCGAGCCATAGTGGGCGGCAATCGAAGCACTATCGGCGCGCGACAGCCGGCCAAGGCGCGTGAGTAGCGGAAACAGCAGCAGCGGAATCGTCGCCCCGAGCGCGATCGCGGCGAGCGCCTGCGGCAGCACGGCCGCCAGCGGTTGCTGCGCCAGTTGTGTCCCCCCTTTCAGGCCGATTGCCAGTAGCAGATAGATCGAAAGCGCTTCGTACAGCGCCTCCGGCAGGCGCAGGTCGCTCTTGGCGAGCCGTGCCAACACGCCGAGCAGGAAAAACAGGACGACCGAGTCCATCATGCACGGCGCAACAAGCCGTCGAGCGTGACCAGCGCGGCTTCAAGCGTGAAGTCGTCGCGCTCGATCGCGTCGAGCACGTCGGCGGCGGCGCGTGATTCGATAGCATCGACCTCACCGTCCTCGTTGCGCGGCTGGCAGTCGGCCGGCAGCACGGCGTCGAATACCTGCACCGACTCGATCAGGTAGCCCTCGCGCACCGGGCGCCGCTCGCGCACCAAGCCGCCGCGCGTCAGCGCGAGCTGGGCGAGGTTCAGCCCCGCTTCTTCTTTGGCCTCGCGCGCCAGGGCGCCGAGCTCGGTTTCGCCGGCGGCCACCATGCCGCCGACGAGGTTGTCCCACAGGCCGGGGTCGACCGCTTTGTCGGGGGCGCGGCGGGCGACGAAAAGCGCGCCGTCCGCGGTGAACGCGTTCATATGCACCGCGTGGGTGGCGATGCCAAGCGGCCGGCAGGCGGCGCGTTCGATGGTCGCCAGCGGCGCGCCGCCGGCCAGTGGCCGCACGTCGAGCTGTTCGTCGCGCCAGCCGGAAAGCAGGCCTTCGTCGCGCAGCCGCAGCGCGGCTTCGTTGAGCAGCGCGCAGCGATCGCGAAAGTCCAATCCTGCGGCGACGAATTCCAGGCCATGCTCGCTCAGCGCGCAGCGACTCTCGCGCGCGGCCAGCAAGCGCGCGACTTCCGGGCGGGTGATGCCGATCGCGTGTCCGGCCATCCGCACCGCCACCCAGGTCTGCGGTGGCGGCACATCCGCGCGCGCCAGCAAGCGCCGCTGTAGGCCCAGCAGGCGCGCGCGGTCGATCCTCACCCGCGTTCCTCCGGCCGCATGTGCGGAAACAGCAGCACGTCGCGAATGCTCGGCGCGTCCGTCAGCAGCATCACGAAGCGATCGACGCCCACGCCGCAACCGGCCGCGGGAGGCATGCCGTACTCGAGCGCGCGGATGTAATCGGCGTCGAAATACATCGCTTCTTCGTCGCCGGCCTGCCGCGCCTTGACCTGCTCGAGAAAGCGTGCGGCCTGGTCTTCCGGATCGTTCAACTCCGAGAACCCGTTCGCGGTCTCGCGCCCCGCGATGTACAGCTCGAAGCGCTCGGTGACGCCCGGCCGCGTGTCGGAGGCGCGCGCCAGCGGCGACACTTCGACCGGGTAGTCGACGATGTAGGTCGGTTGCACCAGCCTGCTCTCGACCGTTTGCTCGAACAGCGCCAGCTGCAGCGCGCCGAGGCCGCTTTCGGCCGCGTGCGTGCTGCCGAGCCGCGCCAGCTCGGCGTGCAGGAAGTCGCGGTCGGCCAGTTGCGTCTCCGCATACTGCGGCGCGTAGCGGCGCAGCGCCTCGACGATCGTCAGCCGCGCGAACGGCTGCGACAAGTCGATCGTCTGGCCCTGGTAGCTCAGCACCGCGGTGCCGGTGGCGGCGACCGCCACCGCGCGCAGCAACTCCTCGGTGAAGTCCATCAGCCAGCGGTAGTCGTGGTACGCGGCGTAGAACTCCATCATCGTGAATTCGGGGTTGTGGCGCGGGCTCAGACCTTCGTTGCGGAAGTTGCGGTTGATCTCGAACACGCGCTCGAAGCCGCCGACCAGCAATCGCTTCAGATAGAGCTCGGGCGCGATGCGCAGGAACATGTCGATGCCGAGCGCGTTGTGATGGGTGACGAACGGCTTGGCCGCCGCGCCGCCGGGGATCACCTGCAGCATCGGCGTCTCGACTTCGAGGAAGCCGTGCTCGGTCATGAAGCGCCGCATCGCGTCGATCGCGCGGCTGCGGGTGACGAACGCGGCGCGTGTGGCCTCGTTCATCATCAGGTCGACGTAGCGCTGCCGGTAGCGCGCTTCCCTGTCCTCCAGCCCGTGGAACTTGTCCGGCAACGGCCGCAGCGACTTGACCAGCAACCGCAACTCGCGACAGCGCACCGACAGCTCGCCCTTCTGCGTCCGGAACAGCACGCCGCGCGCGCCGACGATGTCGCCCAGGTCCCAGTGCTTGAAGTCCTCGTACACGCCGGCGCCGAGGTCCTCCGGCGCAACGAAGAACTGGATCCGCCCGCTGCCATCCTGCACGGTGGCGAAGCTCACCTTGCCCATCACGCGCTTCAGCATCATGCGGCCGGCGACCGCGACTTCGATGTTGGCCGCGGCCAGCGCGTCGCGGTCGAGGTGGCCGTACTTGGCGTGCAAATCGCCCGCGTGATGCGTGCGAACGAAGTCGTTCGGAAAGGCGGGGCCGCGCTGCCGTAGCCGCGCGAGTTTGGCGCGGCGCTCGGCGATGATCGAGTTTTCGTCGTCCGGCCGGGCCGGCTGCGGTGGAATGGTCATCGGCGTTCTTCTTCAGGCGTCGCGCACGTCGGCGACGGGGTTGGCGCCGAAATCGGCGCGCGCCAGATAGGCGAGCACCCGCGCGGCGGCGGTGTCGGGGGCGGCCAATTGCCCGCTCGCCTTCAGTTGCTTGAACTGCTCGATGTCCGGAAAGCCGGCAGGATCGGCAGCGCGCAGCTCACCCTGCATGTCGGTGTCGATCACGCCGGGGGCGAGCGAGCAGATACGCGCCGGATTCGGCTGACGCTGCTCGTCGAGGGCGACGACACGCGCGAAGTGGTCGAGGCCAGCCTTGGCCGCGCAGTAGGCGGCCCAGCCGGCGATCGGGCGCCGGCCGGCGCCGGAGGAGATGTTCAGGACGCGCCGCTGCGCGGTCCACGCGCGCGTGGCGCGCAGGAATGCGCTGGTCATCACGAGCGGCGCCTCCAGGCCCACACGCAGCACCGCGGCCAGCGTGTCGGCATCGCTGGCGTCGATCGGCCCGACCCGTCCCAGCAGGCCGGCGTTGTTGATCAGCGTGGCCGAGGTGAAGCGGTCGCGCGGCTGCCCGTGCAGCCATGCTTCCAAGCGCGCGGCGGCGCCGATGTCGTGCGCGAGGTCGAGCGCCCATTGCTCGAGCTTGGCGCCTTTCATCGCCGCGCTGGCTTCGAGCGCGTGGTCGGGCCGGCGCGAGATCGTCAGCAGCAGGCGGCCGGGCGCTAGCAGGCGCTCGGCCAGCGCGCGTCCGAGGCCGCGCGACGCGCCGGTCAGGACGTAGAGCTCCATCGTCAAACACCCTGTTTGAGGCTGGCTTCGATGAACGGATCGAGGTCGCCGTCGAGCACGGCCTGCGTGTTGCCGATCTCGACGTTGGTGCGCAGGTCCTTGATGCGCGACTGGTCCAGCACGTACGAGCGGATCTGGTGTCCCCACCCGATGTCGGTCTTGGCGTCCTCCAGCTTGGCCTGCTCGGCCTGTCGCTTGCGCATCTCTTGCTCGTATAGCTTGGACTTCAGCATCGCCATCGCCTCGGCGCGGTTGCGGTGCTGGCTGCGATCGTTCTGGCTCGAGACGACGATTCCGGTCGGGATGTGGGTGATGCGCACCGCCGACTCGGTCTTGTTCACGTGCTGACCGCCGGCGCCCGAGGCGCGGTAAACGTCGATGCGCAGGTCGGCCGGGTTGATCTCGACTTCGATCGACTCGTCGACCTCGGGGTACACGAACACGCTGGCGAACGAAGTGTGCCGTCGCGCGTTCGAATCGAACGGCGACTTGCGCACCAGCCGGTGGATGCCGGTTTCGGTGCGCAGCATGCCGTAGGCGTAGGGACCGGTGACCTTGATCGTCGCGCCCTTGATGCCGGCGACCTCGCCCTCGGTCTCTTCCAGCAGCTCGGTCTTGAAGCCGCGCCGCTCGCAGTAGCGCAGGTACATGCGCTCGAGCATCGCCGCCCAGTCCTGCGCCTCGGTGCCGCCGGCGCCGGCCTGGATTTCGATGAAGCAGTTGTTCGGGTCCAGCGGATTGTTGAACATCCGCTGGAATTCGAGGTCGGCGATCTCCTTGCCGATCTGCTTGACGTCGCTTTCGACCGCGACCAGCGTCGCGTCGTCGCCGTCGGCGCGGCCGATCTCGAACAGTTCGCGCGCGTCGGCCAGCGCTGCCGTCAGCCTGCGCATGCGCCCGACCACGTCGTCGAGCAGCTTCTTTTCCTTGCCCAGCTCCTGCGCGCGCTTCGGATCGTCCCAGACTTTCGGGTCCTGCAGCGCCCGATCGACCTCGCTTAACCGCGCTTGCTTGGCCTCGACGTCAAAGATACCTCCGCAGTTCGGCCGCTCGCGTGTCGAGGTCGGCGATCGTGGCGGCAAGCTGGTTCAGGCGTTCGGCTTCCATCGTTTTCAAAGCGGCGAGTGAGGCGCGGATTATAGGAGCGAGGATCTCGTCAGCCCTGGTCCTCGATCACCAGCTGCACGCGCCGCAGACCCTGGTATTCGTCGACCGCGAGCCGGTAGGCGAGCAGCGCCCGCGACGGCAGCGGCTCGGTACGCCGAAACCAGATCGCGGGCAGCCGCTTGCCGGCGAGCTCCAGCGTCAGCCGCAGGTGTTCGCCGTTGATCAGCCGCTGCTCGGCGACCGCGAACTCGTTGGCGAACAGCGGCGGCGCGAAGCCCTGGCCCCAGATCTGCCGCTCGATCGCCTCCAGCAACCCGAGCGTGAGGTCCTCGGCCGCGAGCGGCCCGTCGGTCAGCACCGTGCGCTCGAACAGCATCGCGTCGCAGCTCGCCTGCAGGGCGGCTTCGAACGCGCGGCAAAAGGCCTCGAAGTGCTCGGCGCGCAGCGTCAGTCCGGCCGCCATCGCGTGGCCGCCGAACTTGTCGATCAAATGCGGCGCGACCTTCGTCACCAGGTCCAGCGTGTCGCGCAGGTGCACGCCTTCGATCGACCGCCCGGAGCCGCGCAGCGAGCCGGCGTCGGCGCGCGCGAACGCGATGGTCGGGCGGTGATAGCGCTCCTTGATGCGGGACGCGACCAGCCCGACCACGCCCGGGTGCCAGGACTCGTTGAACAGCGTGATCGAACGGCGCGTGTCAAGGGCGTTGGCGTCGACGTCGACGGTGGCTTCGAGCTGCATCTCGGCCTCGATTGCGCGCCGTTCGCGGTTCAGTTCGTCCAACTGCCGTGCCAACGCCAGCGCCCGCTCGGGGTCATCGGCAAGCAGGCATTCGATGCCCACCGTCATGTCCGACAACCGGCCGGCGGCGTTGATGCGCGGGCCGAGCGCGAACCCGAGATCGGCCGCTTGCGCGGTGCGCGCGCTGCGGCCGGCCACTTGGAACAGCGCGGCCAGCCCCGGCTGCAGGCGGCCTGCGCGCATGCGGCGCAGACCCTCGGCGACCAGGATGCGGTTATTGCGGTCGAGTCGCACGACGTCGGCCGCTGTTCCGAGCGCGACCAGCGGCAGCAGCTCGTCGAGGCGCGGCTGGTTGGCTTCGCTGATGCGGCCGCGCCGGCGCAGCTCGGCGCGCAGCGCGGCGAGCACGTAGAACATCACGCCGACGCCGGCCAGGTGCTTGCTCGGGAATCCGCAGCCCGGCTGGTTCGGGTTGACGATCGCCGCCGCCGCGGGCAACCGCGCGCCGGGCAAGTGGTGGTCGGTGATCAGCACCTGCATGCCGAGGGCGTGGGCGCGCGCCACGCCGTCGAGGCTGGCGATGCCGTTGTCCACCGTGATCAGCAGCTCGGGGCGCGGATGGCGGGCGGCGGCGACTTCGACGATTTCCGGCGTCAGTCCGTAGCCGTACTCGAAGCGGTTCGGCACCAGGTAGTCGACGCGCGCGCCCAGCGCTCGCAGCCCGCGCACGCCGACGGCACAGGCGGTGGCGCCGTCGCAGTCGTAGTCGGCGACGATCAACAGCGGCGCGCCGCGGTCGATCGCATCGGCCAGCAGCCGGGCCGCCGTGTCGGCCTGAGCCAGCGCAGCCGGCGCGATCAGCTCCTGGGCGGACAGCTCGAGCTCCCGCGCCGAGATCACGCCGCGCGCCGCCAAGACGCGCGCGAGCGGCGCCGGCAGCCCGGCGGCGGCAAGCCGTCGCGCGGCCGCGGCATCGAATTCGCGCGCGATCAAACGGGGGGGCATCACTCCTCTTCGGCCAATAGCTCGGCCAGCGGCGCTCGGCGCCAGAGCCGCAGGCGGTCGGCGGCGCGCATTTCGACGAGGCGCAGCATCGCGCGGCCCGCGAGCGCGAGCGTCACGCACTCGAAGCCACGTGCGAAAGCGCGTTCGCATTGCGCGGCCAGCGCGTCCGCGAGCCGTTCGAAATCTCGACGCCAGCGCTCCCAATCCTCGGTAGTGAAAGCCGCGACCAGGTGTTCATAGAGCGCGAGCGCATCGCCGGTGGGCGCGGGCGGCTCGTCCTCGCGTGCGAGCGCTTCCGGTGCCAGCCCGCTGGCGAGCGCCCAGCCGCGCAGCACCGGATCGCCCCTCGCCACCGCCGCGAAGGGCCGCGCGGGCAGCGGCCGCCAGACGCCGCCGCCGTGCAGCCACAGGCCGTTGATCGTCGGCCTGCCTGCGGCCTCGCGCCATTCGTTCAGCGGCAGCGCGTGCCAGCGCATCTGGATTTCGGTCAGCAGTCTGCGCCAGCGCGGCGCGTCGGTGCCGGTCGGCATCGAGTCGAACGCCGAGCTCCCGAGTGCGGCTGCGAGCGGCACGGTCTGCAGCGACCACGGCGGGTCGAACGACATGAACCAGTGTGCCCCATCCGCCACATG
>DATLZG010000221.1:0-3661 GCA_035574095.1 Burkholderiaceae bacterium
GGAAGCGCTTATGGCTCAACGACCCGACCCGCGCGATGCGCAAATGGACCCGGACGCCCTGTGGCGCGAGGAGATCTACACCGACCGCAAAGTGGGCACGATCCGCGCGCTGCTACCGGTGCGCGCCGACGGCCAGCCCGATGCCGCGCGCAAGCCGCAGTACATCGGCGAGGCCCAGTTAATGACCTCGATGGGGCCGCTGCCGGTCAGCTTCGAGATCGAGGCGCAGACGCTGGCAGAAGCGGTGAAGAACTACGGCCCGACGGCCAAGGAAGCGATCGAACGCACGGTACGCGAGCTGCAGGATCTGCGCCGGCAGGCCGCGTCCGGCATCGTGATCCCGCAGGGCGGTGCGCTCGGCGGAGGGCTGCCGCCGGGCGGGGTCCCCGGCGGCGGCAAGATCCAGTTGCCTTGATTCGTTGACCGTTGACCGTCGACCGTCGTCGGAAACGGACCATGGTCGACGAGCGTCGATGCCGATCGATGCGCTGATCGTCGTCCGCTGACCGGCGCCCGCATTCCGTCCCCAACCGACAACGGTCAACGGGCCTTCAGTCCCAATCGCCGTGGCGGCGGCCGCGCCGATCATCGTCGTCGTCCCAACGGTGGTCGCGGTGCCCGTGGCCGTGATGTTTGTGCCAGTGGTGCTTGTGCCAGCGATGTTTGTGCCAGTGGCCCTTGTAGTAGGCACGGTAGTACGGCGGCACCGGGTAGACCACCGGCGGCGCCACGACCACGCGCGGCGGCGCGTACACCACTGGGGGCGGCGCGATCACGACCGGCGCCGGCACGTGCAGATGCGGCAGCGGATGGCCGATGCGGATGCCGATCTCAGGCGTATCGATGCGCACCGAAACCGGTTGGGCGAGTGCGGCGCCGACCGGTGCGGCGAGTCCGACAGCGACGGCGATTGCGGCAAGCGGCTTGTTCATCTGTGTCCTCCAGTTGACGGCAGCGAGTGCCGTTGGGACGAATAACGCCGCCGCCGCGGCGCGGCCGACGAACCGGCGCCGCGACTGTTTTGCCAGTTGTAAACGCGAATGTAACGAAGCGTTAGTTGCAACGCGCCGTCCCATCGGCGTACCTGCGATCGGTGCGCTTACCTCACTCCCCGAGCGAAGCGCCTACCGGGCGTGGAGCCTGACCGCAGCGGCGCGGCCGCACAACGGCATGTGTTTCGCTCAGCGTCGCGTCACCGCGCGCCCTTCTTGGCGGCGATCGCGTTGCAGGCCTGCTCCGAGAAGATCACGCGGCCGTCGACCTCGCACTTGAAGATCTTGCCCGGGTTCATCAGCACCTCCGCCTTTGGCGGCGCGGCGGGGACCGGTGTCGATGCCTGCGCGGGTTTGACGCCGACCTCGACCACCGGAACGGCCACCTCGGGGGCGCGCGGAGGAACCAGCCAGCGGTACGTGAGGAAGGCCACGCTGGCCACCAATCCGACCGACACCACGCCCATCAGGATGCGCAGCGACAGGTCGTACAGCCGGTCGCCGGGAGCGGAAGTCGCATGCTTCGTGGGCTGCAGCTTCGACGACATGCGGCAATTATCCCCTGTGACCTGCCGGATCGTCCAAACGGGCGGCTTGGCCGCGCCTTTCCGTGGGATTTCGGCGCATGGGCGGTCCTTTGAACATAGGAAGATCGTCGCGTTGCAGAGTTCGCCGCCGTTTCTATGCGCTGCGTTCTGACCCGTCTTGCCGCCGTATCGTTCGCCGCGACGCTGGCTGCCTGCGGCGGCGGCAATACCGCGAGCGACAGCGTCGCACCGCCATCGGCGGGAGCCACGCCGCAGGTGACGGCAATCGCGCCGACTTCGATCACGCCGCCGGCGCGCGTCACCGCAACCGGTACCAACCTCGATCTCGTCCAGGAAGCGCGACTGGGCAGCACGGTGCTTGCGATCGCCGGGCAGTCGGCCACCAGTCTCGCGCTCGACGTGCCCGTTGGCGCTGCGAGCGGTTTCCTGACGCTTGTCGCGCGCGACGGGGTGGCGCGGCCGACCGCGCATCTGATAACGATCGCCGGCTCGATCGCGGTGAGCTCCTTCAGCCCGACGACGGTGGCGCGCGGCGCGACGCTGACGATCGACGGCGCAAACCTGAACCGCGCGACGGGTGTGGAGTTCACGGGCGGTGCCAGCGCGACGATCGCGGCGCGCAGCGGCAGCACCTCGATGTCGGTGGTGGTTCCCGCAACCGCCGCCAGCGGCCCGTTCGTCGTGATCGGCGACGCCGGCGAGCGGGTGGCGAGCGGCACCGGCCTGACCGTGGTGGCGCCGATCGTCGTCGATGCGAACGCGACCTATCGGGTGGCGGCCGGCGCGCCGGTCACGATCTCCGGCAGCGGGCTGATGAGCGTCACCGCGGTGACAGTCGGTTCGAGCGCGGCGACGATCGCCTCGCAGTCCGACGCGCAGCTCGTGTTCAACGTGCCGGCCGGCATGAACTGCGGCCCGATCACCCTGCTCGCGGACACGCAGCCCGCGGTACCGGCGGGCAATGTCATCGTTGGCGCCGGCTGCACATTGCGGGTGGCCGGCATCGAGTTTGCGCAGGTGCTGTCGCAGACCAGCGCCGATCCGTATCAACGCCTGGTGCCGGGCAAGGAAACGCTGGTGCGCGCGTACGTGGTGGCCGAGACATCGGGCAACGCCGCGCCGACCGTGCGCCTGACCGCGACCGCGGGCGGAACCACCCTCGGCACGCTACCGATGCGTGGGCCGGCGACGGTGCCGCAGCTCGCGAGCGGAAGTCCGCTGCCCGCCAGCCTGCGCTATGACGAAACGCGCACCTACAACGCCACGTTGCCGACCGCGTGGGTGATTGCGGGACTGCAGGTGCGCATCGACGTCGATCCGGAAAGTCGCTACGGCAATCCGCTCACCGTGAACGCGCAGCCGAACGTCGGTACGCCGACCACGATCGACTTCGTGCTGGTGCCGCTCGTCTCCGGCAACAACGCGCCGACACTGCCCGACCCGGCGCTGGCACTGGACGAACTGGTGCGCCGCTTTCCGGTGCCGCGCGAGCGCATTAGCGTTTCGGTGCGCGCTCCGTATACGTTGACTTCTTCGACCGACGGCGTGGACACAAGCGCCGAGTGGGCCGATGCGCTGCGCGAGCTGGAGCTGCTGCGCCGCGCCGAGGCACCGGGCAAGCACTACTACGGCATGGTGCGGCCGATGGTCAGTGCCGGCACCGCCGGCATCGGCTACGTCAACCGTGTCGGATCCGCTGCGCCGAACCTCTCCTCGCTCGGCTGGGACGCGACGCGCAACTGGCGCCGCACGATGACGCACGAGCTCGGCCACAACTTCAGCCGCGAACACGCACCGTGCGGCAACGTGTCGAGTTACGACCCGGCCTATCCGTACGCCGGCGGCGCGCTGTCCGACACGCCGCTGTTCGAGTCGCTGCTCGACGACATCCAATCGCCGGCGAACCAGTACGACGTGATGGGTTACTGCAGCGGCGCATGGTTCTCCGATTACAACCTGCGCGAGGTGCAGCGCTTCCTCGAGGCCCGGCCGCAGCCGGCGCTGGCGCAGGAAGGCGCGGCCGCGGCGGAGGTCATACACGTCTCCGGCCGCATCGGCGCGGGCGGCGTGCGCTTCGATCCGATTCGACGTGCGCGCGGTGCGGCGCCGGTCGCCGCCGGC
>DATLZG010000222.1:0-4838 GCA_035574095.1 Burkholderiaceae bacterium
TTGCGCAGCCGCTTGCCGGTCAGGGCGACGACGGCGTTGGCAACGGCCGGGGCCGCGCCGCCAGCGGCGCTCTTACCTTGCGGCTGCGCCGAGCGCCCCGGCATAGGCGTGGGCGAGGTCGAAAGGCAGCGTGCGCAGCCGCTTGCCGGTCAGGGCGAAGACGGCGTTGGCAACGGCCGGGGCGATCGGCGGCGTCCCCGGCTCGCCGATGCCGGTCGGCGCTTCTTTGCTCGGCACGATATGCACGCTGCACTCGGGCATCTCGTTCATCCGCAGCACCGGATAACTGTCGAAGTTGCCCTGCTCGACGCGGCCGTCCTTCAGCGTGACGCGCCCGTACAGCGCCGCCGACAGGCCGAAGACGATCGCGGACTGGATCTGCGCCTCGACCGTCAACGGATTGACCGCGGTGCCGCAGTCCACCGCCGCGACGACCTTGTGCACGCGGATGGCGTTGTTTTCCACCGACACTTCGACCACCTGCGCGCACACCGACCCGAAGCTCTCGTGCACCGCCACGCCGCGCGCGCGCCCTTTCGGCACCGGCGTCTTGCCCCAGCCGGAGCGGTCGCGCACCAGCGTCAGCGCGGCGCGATGGCGCGTGTGCTTGGGGTCGAGCAGCGCCAGCCGGTAGGCAATCGGGTCCTGCTTGGCCGCGGCGGCCAGTTCGTCGATCAGCGTTTCCATCACGAAGGCGGTGTGGGTGTGGCCGACCGAGCGCCACCACAACACCGGAACGTTCACCTCCGGATGGTGTACGGCCACCTGCATGTTCGGCAGACGGTACGGCGTGTCCACCACGCCTTCGGTGGCCAGCGCGTCGATGCCGTTCTTAAGCATCACTTTTTCGAACGCCGTGCCCTTGACGATCGACTGGCCGACGATCGTGTGCTGCCAGGCGAGCGGCCTGCCGGCGGCGTCCAAGCCCACCGTCACGCGGTGGACGTGCAGCGGCCGGTAGTAGCCGCCGCGCATGTCGTCCTCGCGCGACCAGACCACTTTGACCGGCGCGTCGATGCCGGCCTGCTTCATCGCTTTGGCGACTTGCACCGCTTCGACCACGTAATCGGCGGCCGGATTGGCACGGCGGCCGAAACCACCGCCGGCGAACGTCGTGACCAACTCGACCTGTTCCGGCTTCAGCCCCGCGGCCTGCGCGGCCAACACCTGGTCGATGGTCTGGAACTGCGAACCGCACCAGATCGACATGCGGTCGGCCCGCAGATCGACGGTGGCGTTCAGCGGCTCCATCGCTGCGTGCGCGAGGTACGGAAACTCGTACTCGGCCTCGATCCTGCGCGACGCGTTCGCCAACGCTGCGTCGGCATCCGCCGCGCGCGCGATCAAACCCGGCGCGCGGGCCAACTGCCGGTACTGCGCGAGCTGCTCGCCGGTGCTGACGCCCGCTGGCAGCTCCCATTCGACTTTCAGCGCGTCGCGTCCCTGCTTGGCCGGCCAGAAGCCCTTGGCGACGACCGCGATGCCGCTGCCGCCCCGGTCCACCGGCACCGGCAGCACCGCTTCGACACCCGCGATCGCCTTTGCCGGCGCCGGATCGAAGCTCTTGACTTTGCCGCCGAACACCGGCGGGCGCGCCACCACCGCAACGCGCAGGTCGGGCAGCCGCTGGTCGATGCCGAACAGCGCCTTGCCGGTCACCTTGTCGCGCGCGTCGATGCGGCGCGTCGGCTTGCCGATCAGCTTCCAGTCGGCGGGATTGGCTTTCACGCCGATGCGCTCCGGCGGCGCGAGCTTCATCGCCACGTCGGCGAGCGAACCGTAGCTGGCGCGCCGCTTTTTGCCGCCGATTTCGATCACCACGCCATCGCGCGTGTCGAGCCGCGCTTTGTCGACGTGCCACTGCTGGGCGGCGGCGGTGAGCAGCATGTCGCGCGCGGTGGCGCCGATGATGCGGAACTGGTTCCAACTGGAAGACACCGACATCGAACCGCCGGTCATCTGGATGCCGAACCCGGGGTGGGCGTAGACCTGCGCCGCCGTTGCATGCTCGGCGCGCACCTTGTTCCAGTCGCAATCGAGCTCCTCGGCGATCAGCATCGGCAGCGCGGTCATCACGCCCTGGCCGAACTCCAGCTTGTTGACGAGGATGGTCACGCTGTCGTCGGCGCCGATGCGGATGAACGCCGCGGGCGGATAAACGAACTTCTTCGCTTCCTGCGCGTGCGCCAAGCGGCCGCCGGCAGGCAGCGCGATCGCCAGCATCAGCCCGCCGCCCGCCGCGCCGGTGGCTTTCAGGAAGTCGCGCCGCGACAGCTTGGTCGCGTGCAGGGTGGACAACTGCGCCAGGATCGCCGGCGTCTCGCTGGTCAGCATCGCTTTCATCGTTGGCTCCTCAACCGAGCGCCTTCGCGGCGTCTTTGATCGCCGCGCGCACGCGCTGATAGGTGCCGCAGCGGCATATATTGCCGGCCATCGCTTCGTCGATGTCGCGGTCGGTCGGGTTCTTCTTGGCTTTCAGCAGGGCGGTGGCCGCCATGATCTGGCCCGACTGGCAGTAGCCGCATTGCACGACGTCGTGCCGCACCCAGGCGTCCTGCACCGCGCGGCCGACGCGATCGGTCTCCATCGCCTCGATCGTGGTGATTTGCGCACCGGCCAGCGCCGCAATCGGCGTCACGCACGAACGCGTGGGCTGGCCGTTGACGTGCACCGTGCAGGCGCCGCAGGCGGCGACGCCGCAGCCGAACTTGGTGCCGGTCATTCCGAGCACATCGCGCAGCGCCCACAGCAGCGGCGTGTTCGGCTCGGCGTCGACCGCGACCGCGCGGCCGTTGACGTTCAGTTGGATCATGCCGTTCTCCCTTCGCACTTCAGGCGTTGACGTTGACGACGACACGGCCGCGAATCTTGCCGGCCAGAATCTCGCGGGCGACCTCGAAGCAGCCGTCCAATCCCACCTCGCGCGTCAAACTGTCGAGCTTCGCGCGGTCCAGTTCGGCGGCCAGCGCATCCCAGGCGCGCCGGCGCAGCGGCAGCGGGCAATAGACGGAGTTGATGCCGATCAGCTTCACCCCGCGCAGGATGAACGGCGCCACGGTGGCCGGAAAGTCCATGCCCTGCGCCAAGCCGCAGGCGGTGACGACACCCTCGGCCTTGGTCTGCGCGCAGGCGTTGGCCAGTGTATGGCTGCCCACCGAGTCGACTACACCCGCCCACCGCTCCTTCTGCAGCGGCTTGCCGGGGGCGGACAGTTCGCTGCGGTCGATCACCGCCGCCGCGCCGAGACCCTGCAGATATTCCGTTTCGTTCAGCTTGCCCGTCGAGGCCACGACGCGATAGCCGCGCCTGGCGAGGATGGCTACCGCGATCGAGCCCACACCGCCCGTGGCACCGGTGACCAGGATGTCCCCGTCGCCCGGCTTGACGCCGTGATCGGCCAGCGCGAGGCAACAAAGCATCGCGGTGTAGCCGGCGGTACCGATCGCCATCGCCTGCCGCGTGCTCATGCCGTCCGGCACGCGCACCAGCCAATCGCCTTTGAAACGCGCCTTCTGCGCCAGCCCGCCCCAATGCGTCTCGCCGGCACCCCAGCCGTTCAGGATCACCCGGTCGCCGTTCTGCCACGCCGGGTGCTTGCTCGCGATCACCGTGCCGGCGGCGTCGATGCCGGGCACCATCGGCCAGGTGCGCACGATCGGCGACTTGTTGGTCAGCGCCAGACCGTCCTTGTAATTGATGGTCGAGTATTCGACGGCGAGCGTCACGTCGGCGTCGGGTGTCGCGGCTTCGAGCTCGGCTTCATCCAATGCGCGGATGGCGGCCGAAAACTGGTCGTTCGTCTTGGTGAGATAGATGGCCTTGAACATGATGTCGTCCTCACAAAGTGGCGGCGATCGCGAGCGCGAGACCGATCGAAGCGCCGATCGTAAGCCGCGTGCGCAGCGGCGCGTACCAGTCGGGTGCGCGCGCGTATTGCGCGAGCAGCGCGCCGTCCATCAGGCGCGCGAGCAGCAAGTCGCCGATTAGGAACGCGTAGATCACCGCGCGCGGCGCGCCGGCGACCGCGCCCAGCAGCGCCAGCCAGCCGAGCAGCGCGGCGGTGGCACTCCAGCCGAACGCGCGCCAGGCGCCGCGTTTGTCCAGCTCCGGTGTCGCGAGCGCCAGGCCCCAGTGCACGGCGCCTGCGCAGGCCAGCACCAGCGCGGCATACGCGGTCAACGCAAGCGCGACGAGGTGGGCGGCGCGCGCTTCGAGCGGAAGCCAGGTCGCGGCAGCTAGCAGCAGAAACGCCAGCATCCCATAGTTGCCGAGCAACGTGGCGATCCGCTGTTCGATGATCTGGGACACGTCGGCGGCGCGTCGAGATGTGCAGTGCAGCGCAGTGTAGGCAAACGGAAGAACGGGCGCGCTGCGAGCCGCATGGCACAATCGCGCGACGCGCAGCGCTCGCTTCAGCGGCCGCCAACGCGGCCGCGCGCAGCGGCTGCGCGGCGCAGGTTCTCGCTTGGTGTCAACGGTCATTCCGCTACGGCAGTCCGCCGTCGAGTCTTCGCTGAAGCAGACGGCATTCGACCATTTGGCGTTGGCGGCGGTCTGCGTCAACGCATCGGGGCAGGTACTCGCCGCCAACGGCGCCGCGCTCACGTTCCTCGGCGCGCGCGCGGACGAGGTGGTCGGCCGGCATCTCTCGGAGCTGCTGAGCTATCGCTCGGCACGCGCCGCGGCGCGGCGTTGGGCGCGGCTATGGTCGCGGCTGCAGCTCGGTCACGCCGAGGTGCGGGCGCTGTTGGCGCTGAAAGACGGGCGGCGCGTCGCGGTCGAAATCGCCGCCGACGCGCTGCGCTTCGAGAACGAGACGGTCGCCGCGATGCTGCTGA
>DATLZG010000223.1:0-5802 GCA_035574095.1 Burkholderiaceae bacterium
GCCGCCGCTCGCACCGCCGCCCGCGGCGCCGCCGCCGGCGACCGACGTCGCCGCGCCGGCGCGGGTGCTGATGTACGTCGAGGACAACCCGTCGAACGTGCAATTGATGGCCGAGGTGCTCGCGCTAAGGCCGCAATTCCGGTTAGTCGCGATCGAGGATGCGTTGACCGCGTATCGCAAGGCGTTGGAGTCGCCGCCGGACATCGCCGTCATCGACATCGCGCTGCCCGGCATGGACGGCCACGCGCTGTGCCGGCAGTTGCGCACACTGCCGGCGATGCGGGCACGCCCGATCGTGGCGTTGTCTGCCAACGCGATGCCGGCGGACCGCCGGCGCGGCGCCGAGTCCGGGTTCGATCGCTATTTCACGAAGCCTTTGGATGTAGCACTATTTCTCGCCTGGCTGGACGAAACGGCGAGGCAGCTGCGATGAACCCGGCGCCAGGCGTACTGCGCAGACGCGCGTTTCTCGCCGCGGTCGTCGCGGCCGCCGTGTCGCCGAGCGCCCGTGGGGAAGCGGCAACCGAACCGGTGCTGCGCGTCGCGCTAGTGCCATACCTGCCGGCGCGGGCGCTGTTGGAGACCTGGGAGCCGCTGCGGCTGCATTTGGCCGCGCGGCTCGGACAACCGGTCGAGATGTACAGCGCCGCGAGTTTCCGCGCGCTGGTCGAGTCGGTGCGTCGGCGCGCACAGGATCTGACGCTGGTGCCGGTGCACGTCGGACAATTGTTGGTCAAGGAGGGCTCCGGCGTTTGGCTGGCGATGTCGACGCGGCGCGACGACGTGCAGATCCTCACAACTTTGCCGGAAGGAGCGGACTGGCGTGATCGCCGCATCGGCATCGGCGACCCGCTGTCGATCCTGACGCTGGCGGCGCGCCGGTGGATCGTCGCCCAAGGCCTCGCCGACAAAGTGAGGCTGATCGAAGCGCCCACTGCGGGGGCGCTGGCGGTGATGCTCGAACGCGGCGACGTCGATGCGATCGTGGTCTCGTCGGTGCAGCGTCTCGACCTGAAACCCCTGCAGACGTTGCCAGCGCTGCGCGCGCTGACGCTGCGCACGATCCACATTCCGGCCTGGCTTGGGCTCGCCGACGCGCCCGCAGTGCGCAGGCAGACGCTGCAGGCCGCGCTGCTCTCCTATCGTGCGCCCGAGAATCGCGGCACGGCCGCGACCTCGGTCTGGCACCTGCCGGATGCGGCGCTGCTCGCGCGCTATGACGATCTGGCGGCTGAAGCCGAGGCGGTGCTCGCCGGCCGCCGTTAGCGGGTGCCGCCGGCGCTTGGACGCGCTGGCTCGCGGAATAGCCGCAGCGCGATTTCGCGCAGCCAGCGATTGGCGCTGTCGTGCTCGAAGCGGCGGCTCCAGTGCAGTCCCACCGCGAACTCGTGGCCGCCGAGTTGTGGACGCATGATGCGAAAGCCGCCGCGCGCCGCGAACATCTGCGCCACCTGCAACGGCACCACCGCGGCCAGGTCGCAGGTTCCGAGAATATTGCCGAGCACCATGAAGTGCGGGATTACCAGTCGCACGCGTTCCTGCAGCCCGAGCCGCTGCAGGATCAGACTGGTCTGCGGGTGCGAACGCACCACCGCGTAGTCGAGCCGCGCCAGCGCCGCGCGGCCGGCGCGCGCGCGCGCCAACGGGTGGGTGGCGCGCAGCAGCAGCACGTAGCGCTCTTCGAACATGTCGACGCGGCGCGTTTCGGTCACCGTCGGCAGGAAGCCGAACGCGAGATCGATCTTGCCGCGGTCCAATGCATCGGCGATGCGCTCGGCCTCCAGCTGATAGACCTCCAGCCGCACGCCGGGGGCGCGCTCGCGCACGGTCTGGGTCAGGCGCGGCAGGAACACGCCTTCGCCGATGTCGCTCATGTGCAGCCGGAACGTGCGCGTGGACGTCTGCGGCTCGAAGCGCTCGGCCTGCGACAAGGCCGCCTGCACGGTGGCCAGCGCGCGCTCGACGGCTTGCGCCAGCTCGTCGGCGCGCGCGGTCGGTGCCACGCCGCCGGCGACGCGCACGAACAGCGGGTCGCGCAACTGCAAGCGCAAACGTGTCAGCGCATGGCTGACCGCCGGCTGCGACAGCCCGAGCGCTTCGGCGGCGCGCCCGACATTGCGCAGCGCATGCACCGCGGCGAACACGCGCAGCAGATTCAGATCGAACGCGTCCAGTCGCATCGATATGCACGGATTCGATGAAGCTCAGCAGCATTATCGAATGGACAGCGCACTGCGCCTGCCCCAGCATTGCTCGCCGCGGTGGGCACCGGAGGCGGCGTGGAAGTTTCGTTTGCGCGCGAGATCGAGCAGTTGCGGCTGGGCGCGGGCCAGGTGTTTCACGGCGAAGGCATCCTCGCAGTGACCAAGGCGCTGCTGCAGTCGGGTGTCGCCTACGTCGGCGGCTACCAGGGCGCGCCGGTGTCGCACCTGCTGGACGTGATGGTGCAGGCGCGCGGCTATCTGTCCGAGCTGGGCGTGCACGTCGAAGCGTGCGCCAATGAAGCGGCCGCCGCGGCGATGCTGGGCGCCTCGCTGCACTATCCGATGCGCGGCGCGGTGACCTGGAAATCGATCGTCGGCACCAATGTCGCCGCCGATGCGTTGTCCAACCTCGCTTCGCCGGGCGTCGTCGGCGGGGTGCTGATCGTGGTCGGCGAAGACAGTGGCGAGGGCGCCAGCGTCATCCAAGAGCGCACGCACGCGTTCGCGATGAAGTCGACCCTGGCGCTTTTCGATCCGCGCCCCGATCTGGCGCGCATCGTCGAGCTGGTCGAGCAGGCGTTCGCGCTGTCCGAACATTCGCACCTGCCGGCGATGCTGCAATTGCGCATCCGCGCCTGCCATTTGCGCGGGCGCTTCGTCTGCAAAGACAACCGGCCGCCGCCGGTGTCGCTGCGCGCGCCGCTGGCCGCACCGGCGCCGTTCGACTACGCGCGGCTCGCGCATCCGCCGGTGACGTTCGTGCACGAGCGGCTGAAGGTCGAGCAGCGGCTGCCGGCGGCGCGCAGGTTCATCGCGGCCAACGCACTGAACGAAATCTTCGCCGGCGACCTCGCCGAGGTCGGCGTGATCGTGCAAGGAGGGCTTTTCAACTCGCTGGTGCGCGCCGCGCAACAGCTCGGCTTGGGCGACGCCGGTGGCGCTTGCCGGCTGCCGTTACTGGTGCTGAACGTCACCTATCCGCTGGTGCACGAGCAGATCGCGCAGTTCTGTCAGGACAAGCGTGCGGTGCTGGTGCTCGAAGAAGGGCATCCGGAGTTCATCGAAATGGAAATCGCCGCGGCGCTGCGCCGCGCCGGACTGGACACCGCCGTGCACGGCAAGGATTTGATGCACACCGCCGGCGAATACACGACCGAGGCGATCGCCACCGGGCTGGACCGCTTCGCGGCCGGCTATCTGCCGCGGCTCGATCTGGCCGCGGGACGTGCTTGGCTGGCCGCCAACGGCCAGCGCCGCCAGCAGGTCGCGCAGGAGCTCGCGGCGCCGCTGCCGCCGCGGCCGCCGACCTTCTGCACCGGCTGCCCGGAGCGGCCGGTGTTCGCGGCGATGAAGCTCGCGCAACGGGAAACCGGACCGCTGCATGTCGCCGCCGACATCGGCTGCCATGCGTTCGCCACTTTCGAGCCGTTCAGCCAGGGCCATTCGATCCTCGGCTACGGCATGAGCCTGGCGAGCCGCGCCGGGGTGGCGCCGGCCCTGTCTGCGCGCACGGTGGCCGTGATGGGTGACGGCGGCTTCTGGCACAACGGCCTGCTGACCGGCGTGCAGACGGCGCTGTTCAACGGCGACGATGCGGTGCTGGTGATCATGAAGAACGGCTACACCTCGGCTACCGGCACGCAGGAGCTGATCTCCACGCCGAGCGAAGCGGCCAAGGCGGCGGTGAGCGACAAGCAGCAGAGCCTGACCGCGCAGCAGACCACGATCGAAGACACGCTGCGCGGCATCGGCGTGCGCTGGCTACGCAGCGTGCATTCCTATCGCGTCGACGCGATGAAGCGCACACTGCTGGAGGCGCTGACGACGCCGGAACCGGGGCTGAAGGTGATCGTCGCCGACGGCGAATGCCAGCTCGAGCGCCAGCGTCGCGTGCGGCCGTGGATCGCCGAGAAGCTGGCGCGCGGGCAGCGCGTGGTGCGCGTCAAGTACGGCGTGGACGAGGACGTCTGCAACGGCGACCACGAGTGCATCCGCCTGTCCGGGTGCCCGACGCTGACGCTGAAGGACAACCCCGATCCGCTGAAGACCGACCCGGTCGCCACGGTGATCGACGGCTGTGTCGGCTGCGGTCTGTGCGGCGAGAACGCGCACGCGGCCACGCTGTGCCCGGCGTTTTACCGCGCCGAGGTGATTCGCCATCCAGGGCTTTTCGAGCGCCTCGCCGCGCGCCTGCGCGCGGTGGCATTGCGCTTGCTCGCGCCAGCTTGACGCGCGACGCATACGACAAATCCTGCAATGACGAGGAGACACACAGGATGAAACGACGCACGTGGATGCGCGGCGCCGCCGCGCTGTTGCTCGCCCAGAGCCTGCCGCTTGACGCCTTGTCGGCCCCGAACGCCTATCCGACCAAGCCGGTGCGGCTGATCGTCAACTTTCCGCCCGGCGGCGCGGCCGACATCCTGGCGCGCGCGCTGGCCTCCGCGCTGTCGTCTGCGCTCGGCCAGACCTTCGTCGTCGATAACCGTCCCGGCGCCAATGGAAACCTCGGCGCCGACGCAGTGGCGAAAGCCGACAAGGACGGTTACACGCTGCTGCTCAGTTCCGGCGGCGCGATGACGATCAACCCGTTTTTGTACGCGAAGATGCCGTTCGATGCCGAGCGCGACCTGACGCCGGTCGCGGCAGTGGCGCGCGTGCTGGTCTACCTCGTCGCGCATCCGTCGGTGCCGGCCAACACGGTGCAAGAGTTCATCGCCTATGCGAAGGCCAATCCGGGCAAGCTGGCCTACGGCTCGGCCGGCAACGGCAGCTCGCCGCATCTGGCCGGCGAGATGTTCGCGCGCCGCGCCGGCATCGCGGTGACGCACGTGCCGTATCGCGGGGCCGCGCCGGCGCTCAACGACTTGCTCGCCGGCCAGGTGCAGTTCATGTTCGATCCCGGCCCCGGGTTGCGCCACGCGAAGGACGGCAAGCTGAAGCTGCTGGCGGTGGGCTCGCCGCGGCGCGCGCCACAATTGCCGGCGGTGCCGACGCTGGCGGAAAGCGGCATGCCTGGATTCGACGCCGACACGATCTTCGCCGTCTATGCGCCAGCCGGCACGCCGACGGCCGTCGTCGAGTTGCTGCAGCGGGAGATCAACAAGGCCCTGGCGGACAAGCGCGTGCTCGACGCCATCGATGGCATTGGCGGCCAAGCGGCGCCGATGACGCGCGCCGAGCTGATCGAGCTTCAGAACCGTGACCGGGCGCGCTTCGGCGCCTTCATCAAGGAAGCCGGCATCAAGGTCGAGTGACGATGAGTGCGCCGATCGGCATCCTGGTCTGCGCCCTCGGGGGCGAGGGCGGAGGCGTGCTGTCCGAGTGGGTGTACGACACGGCGGTGCGCTGTGGCCATTTCGCGCAGACCACGGCGATCCCGGGCGTGGCGCAACGCTCGGGCGCGACGACCTACTACATCGAGATCGATCCGCTGCCCAGCGCGCAGCGCCAGCAGCCGCCGGTGTTCGGGCTTTATCCGGTGCCCGGCGCGCTCGACCTGCTGCTGTCGTCCGAGCTGCTCGAAACGGTGCGCCAGATCGGCCAGGGCTACGCCAACCCCGACCGCACCTGCGTGATCAGCTCGTCGGCCCGGACG
>DATLZG010000224.1:0-12734 GCA_035574095.1 Burkholderiaceae bacterium
CGATCGAGGCGCTGCTGGCCGCATACGTGGGCTTGCTGCGTGGGGCGCCGGAGCGGATCGCCTGATCGCACGAAAGGACGTTCGCCGATGAGCGATGCATCACCGAATACCCGGTTGGCGAGCAATACTCCCAACCCGACGGCCGCGGCCGGGCTGGGGGCCCCGGCCGGTAGCGGGTCGTCGCGCCCGGCCGTGCTCTCGCTAGCGATCAAGGAGAAAGCCGCGCTGTATGCGGCCTACATGCCGTATCTGAAGAACGGCGGCATCTTCGTGCCCACGAGTCGCCAATATCAGCTCGGCGACGAGGTCTACCTGATCCTGACTCTGATGGACGACCCGACCAAGATCCCGGTCGCCGGCAAGGTTGTCTGGGTCAGTCCGCCCGGCGGTGGAGCGCGCCAGCCCGGCATCGGCGTGCACTTTCCGAACGACGAAACCGGCGTCAATGCGCGCAAGCGCATCGAGGATATCCTAGGGTCCGCGCTGAAATCCGCGCGGCCGACTCACACGCTGTAGCGTGGCGGCCGCGCTTCCCTGACGCGCGAACGCGTGTTCGTCGATTCGCACTGTCACTTGTGCTTTCCAGAGCTCGCCGGCGACATCGACGGCGTGCTGGGACGCATGCGCGCCGCCAGAGTCGTTGCCGCCGTCAACATCTGCACGACGCTCGAGGAGTTCGACGCCGTGCACCGGCTCGCGCTGGCGCAGCCCGACATCTGGTGTTCGGTCGGGGTGCACCCGGATCAGCAAGGGCAGCGCGAGCCGGACGTCGAAACCCTGGTGGAGCTTGCGCAGCGGCCACGCGTGGTCGCGATCGGCGAGACGGGCCTCGATTACTACCGCTTGCAGGAGCCGCTCGAATGGCAACGCGAGCGCTTTCGCGTCCACATCCGAGCCGCGCGGCGGGTCGCTAAACCGTTGATCGTGCACACGCGTGCCGCCGCGGCCGACACGCTGAGGATCATGCGCGAGGAGGGCGCGGACGAGGTGGGCGGGGTCATGCATTGCTTCACCGAATCGCGCGCCGTGGCGGAGGCCGCATTGCAGATGGGGTTCTTCATCTCGTTTTCGGGCATCGTGACCTTCAAGAGCGCGGGTGCTGTGCGCGAGGTTGCGGCTGCGGTGCCACTCGACCGGCTGTTGGCCGAGACCGACGCTCCTTACTTGGCGCCGGTGCCATTTCGGGGCAAGGTCAATGAGCCGGCCTTCGTTGTCAACGTCGTCAAAGAGCTCGCGGCGTTGCGCGGCCTGGATGTAGCCGAACTCGGGAAAGTGATCGCTCAGAATTCCGTGCGTGTGTTCAGAGGCTTACGCGCATGATCTCAGGTGCTACTCGATGTTCGAGCTCGGGGCCTAGAATGTGCGTGAAGCGCGCATAATTTGCATTATGTAAACTTCAATTGAACGTTCGGTCGCTCCGGTCCCAAGCTGTTGGCCCAACGCTTAGTCGGTAACCCGCATCGAAATTCCGATAACCGCACCAGTAGCGAACTTGCCCCGCCGGGCGCCCCCCACCCCGATGCAGTTCGTTTGCGCGGCAACCCCCGGTGCAGCGCCGAGACTACCGCCGACGCGCCGTCACCAAGGCCATCGACGCTGAGCACGAAAACAGTAGGAACTGGCCCGCGAGTTAGCCAACGAACACGACGGCCGGTGCAACTGTCTGTTCAGCTCGACCCGACGGCTTGGCCCGGGCCCGGCCTTTCACCCGTGAACCGTGCAGTCGTCGCCGCGATTGTCTTCTCCGTCGCGCTGGCGATTGTGGAAAGCGAACCCCTGTGGTTCGAGGGCCACGATGCCGTGTTCCCGTACCTGGAACTTGCGGTCGGCCTGGTCTTCCTCGCCGAATACGCCGCGCGCGTCTGGGCAAGCGTGGAGAACCCTCGCTATGGGCCAGGGCTGGCGGGCCGGCTGCGCTACGTGCGCTCGCCTGCCGCACTGCTGGACCTGCTCGCGCTCAGCCCGCTGCTGACAACGATGATTGGCGCCGAAGCATATGTTCTGCGGCTGCTGCGGCTGATGCGCGTGCTTCGGCTTGCCAAGCTCGGTCGCTTTTCGACCGCGCTTGCCGCCATCAGCGATGCCGTGCGCTTGCGACGGTACGAGCTCGTCACAAGCGTTTGCATCGCGCTCGTTCTGCTTCTGCTGACTTCAACGTTGATGCATCTCGTCGAAGGCGGCTCGCAGCCTCAGACATTCGGCAGCATCCCGCGCGCGATGTGGTGGTCGATATCGACCCTGACGACGGTTGGCTACGGAGACGCCGTTCCGCTGACACCGGTCGGCAAGGTGCTGGCAGGCATCACAGCCATCACCGGCATCGGTCTCATCGCGATGCCGACCGGCATTCTGGCCGCGGCCTTCAGCGATGCGATGCAACTGCGCCGCCGCGAAGCGGGCCTGCCCGAGCCGGCCGGCGCGGCGAGTGCGGCACGGGAAGGTCGCAACGCTGCTGGCGGAGGGCCGGCCTTTGCCTGACCGCACGTCGATTGCCTCTTATCGCCTCGACCGCGGCTCGCCATAATCCACGTCATTCGAGCGAGAGGCGGCGATGGCGCGCAGGTCTTCCTCCAGTCTCGGTGGCGCCTTGCTTGTCGGCTTGGCACTGCTGGTGGGCTTCATTGCTCAGTACTGGGTCGTTGTCGTTGGCGCCGCCGCGGTTGGTCTGGTCCTCTGGATGCTCGTCAAGCTGTTCTCGAAGGACGAGGCCGCGCAACCCACCCAGCGGTCGGGCGGCAGGATTATCTTGAGTGGCCCCAACGAGCCGCCGCCATCCGTCCGCAGCACCGACGGCGATGCGTTCTGGGTGCCGGACGACAAAACCGCGCGCTTCAACGGCCGCCCCATCGGCAGTTTCGTCTACGTCGGCGAAGGACTCGCGAGCGCCGACGGACAAGGCATCGAGCCGTCGCTCATCAACGCGAAGCTTGCGGTCGATGTGTCGGTGACCGACTGCAGGCAACGTCGCACGCCGTACTGGCCGACTTATGCTGGCATCTCTGCCCAGGCACGTGCGGCGTTCCTGAACTGGCTCGCCACGGGGCGATGCGACCGCCAAGCCGACGTCGGGTACGTCTTCCTTTACTTCTATGGGCTTGAGCGCCGCGCGCTGCACGACGCGCAAACTAGTGCCGCGGCGCGCGCCGAGCTGCCCGCCATCGAGCGGGAAGTCATGCGCCTGCTTGGCATCTATGGCGAGAACGGTTCATTCCGCCGCTATGCCAATGGGTTTCTCGACCTGCTCACCGCGCGTGACGACGGTCGGCGCCTTTACGCCTCGGCGCCCCCTCCGCTCGCCTATCGCGATGACCTTACATTGCGCCACCGCCTCGGGCTGGCGCAATGCGCGGCCGACGGCAAACCGCTGCCCGCAGCCTGGGCGCTCGCATGGTTGTACAGCGACCCGTCTACACGACTGCGCACCGCTGCGACGCGCTGTCGCGAGCACTTCGAGCAACTCTTCATCGCCAGGTACCGGGAGGCGTTCGGAGCCGGCATGAATTTGCCGAAGAACCGCACGCGCTTGAAGTTCGACTATCGGCCGGCGAGTCCGGGATTCCGCTGGGGCGAACTGACGCGCGCCTTCGACCTGCCCGATGTGAGCGTGCTTACGAGTCCCGTGAAGAGACTACAGGCCCTTGCCGAGGAGTGTACGAAGGAACTGGAGGGCTACAGCCGCACGATTGCCAAGGACCCTGCGAAAGCGACGACGTTCGACGCCATGCTGGAGTTGCCGGTGGCGCTTTGGCCGGCGCAAGTGCGCAAACCTGTTGAGCAAGTCAAGACGCTGCTCGAGAAGGCCGGTCGCCCGGCAACCCTGCCGTTCTCGACGCTGCAGTCGTGGTTCCCTCAGTGGAACAACATCAACAAGGCCAAGATGCAGTCGCTGGCACGTGCACTCGCGCAGGCCGGCGTGGGCATCGAGCCCGACGTGCGCTTCGGCGCTTCGGTGCCGGAACCGGAAGACAAGGTCGTGCTGTTTGCTGACGGCGGTGCGCGCATGCAGCACGCCAGCGCGCGGTACACCGCTGCGGCCGTGATGCTGCGGTTGGCCGTCGCGGTCGCTGCAGCCGATGGCACGGCCACAGATGCCGAAAAAGGCCTATTGGCGCAACGACTCGAGCAGTGGCTGCACCTCACTGAGGCCGAACGCCTGCGGCTGAACGCGCACCTGAAGCTGCTGTTGGCACAGCCGCCAGGAATGGCGGGCCTGAAGAAGGCCATCGAACCGCTCGACATGCGAGCGCGCGAAGCCATGGGCGACTTTCTGGCACTGCTTGCGCAGGTCGACGGCACTGTGACGCCGGCCGAGGTGAAAGTTCTGGAGAAGCTCTTCAAGCTGCTCGGCCTCGATGTCGGCACCGTGTACTCGAAGGTGCACACGGCGGCGACCGAGCCCGTGACAGTCAAAGCGGCGCAACCCGAATCGGGCCATGCCATTCCGCCTGCACCCGTCCCCCGGCCGAAGGCGACCGTGCAGCTGGACCCGGCCAGGCTCGCCGCGTTGCAGGCCGACTCCGAGCGCGTATCTGCGATGCTCGGCGCCATCTTCGCCGGCGAGCCCGAGCCAGAGCCGGAAGAGGTGCCGGAGGAAGCACCCGAAGTCGAACTCATTCTCGGGCTCGATGCTGCGCACAGCACCTTCGTGCGGACGCTGCTGGAGCGCGCGCAATGGTCCCGTGCGGACCTCGAGGAACTGTCCGCCGACCGCGGCCTGATGCTCGACGGCTCGCTGGAGCGCATCAACGAAGCCGCGCTCGATGCGCATGGCGCGCCGTTGCTGGAAGGCACGGACCCCGTCGAACTGAACCAGGCCGTCGTGAAGGAGATAGACCATGAGCATCAAGCCGCGTGAGCGTGATGCAGTCATCCAGTCGTTGCGGGCGGGTGTCGTGCCTCGAATGGGACAGCACCTCATCCAGGTCGGACGCTCACGCGAGCTCGGCACGCTCATTGGCGACGTCGAACGACTCGCCCAAGGCGGTTCCGCGTTTCGACTGGTCATTGGCGAGTATGGCGCCGGCAAGACGTTCTTCCTGAATCTGGTCCGCGCCGTCGGTTTGGAAAAGAAGCTCGTGGTGACGAGCGCCGACCTCAACCCGGACCGACGGCTGCACGCCACGGGCGGGCAGGCGCGCTCGCTGCTTGCCGAGCTGATGCGCAACATCGCGACTCGCACCAAGCCCGACGGCGGCGCGTTACAGGCATTGGTCGAGAAGTTCGTCAGCGGCGCGCTCACCGAAGCCAAGAGCAAGGGTCAATCGCCAGAGACGGTCTTCCACGCCAAGCTGGAGACGCTGAGCGAGATGGTCGGCGGCTACGACTTCGCCGCGGTCATCGCCGCGTATTGGCGCGGCTTCGAAGACGGCAACGAACAATTGAAAGCCGATGCGGTGCGTTGGCTGCGCGCAGAGTTCTCCACCAAGACCGACGCGCGCGGCGCGCTTGGTGTGCGCACTATTGTCGACGATGCGACGTTCTACGACTACCTGAAGCTGCTTGCCGCCTTCGTGCGCCTGGCTGGGTACGCGGGACTGCTCGTGTGCTTGGACGAGCTCGTAAACCTGTACAAGCTGGCGAACACGCAGGCGCGCAACAGCAACTATGAGCAAATTCTTCGCATCCTGAACGACTCGCTGCAGGGCGCGTCGGTCGGACTTGGGTTCGTGCTCGGCGGCACGCCGGAATTCCTGCTCGACACTCGGCGCGGGCTGTATAGCTACCCAGCGCTGCAAAGCCGCCTGGCGGAAAACGCCTTCGCCAAGGACGGGCTGGTCGACTTCACTGGGCCTGTCGTGCGACTTGCGGCGCTCACACCCGAGGACTTCTACATGCTGCTAACGAAGATTCGGCACGTCTACGCCAGCGGCGACCGGACGAAGTATCTTCTGCCCGACACTGCGCTGCCGGCCTTCATGGAGCACTGCCACAAGCGCATCGGCGAGGCGTACTTCCGCACGCCGCGAACCACCATCACCGCGTTCGTGAACTTGCTCGCCGTGCTCGAGCAGAACCCACACGCGCAATGGCAGACCCTGCTTGGGCAGGTTGCCATCGAGAAGGATGCCGGCGCGGCAAACGACCTGGCGGTGGAGTCGGCCGACGAGTTCGCGAGCTTCAAGCTGTAGCGGTCAGAGCTGCTTGCTGCTGACATGTCGCGCACGGAAAGGGAGAAGTGTCGTGAAGGCGCTTATCGACGAAGGCATGTTCAAAGAGTTCCAGCGCGTTCGCGCGGACTACAGGGGAGGTCAGCAATCCGCGAACGTCTTGGTGCCGGTCGGCCCCGAAAGCGGGAAAGGCATGCCGGCAATCCTTTTTGTCGGTCAGGCCACGCAAGGCATGGTTTACGACCGCACGCTGGGCTACCAAGGCGCAACCCAAGCCTGCGCCGCGTTGTGTGCCGACTTGCTCGTCAATGCTGGACGTTCGCCATTTTGGCAGGCGATACGGTCGGTTTGCAGTCAAGTGGTTCGGACGGCCGGTCTCGACCCGAGGCTGTTCGACAATCCGAGTGGCATCGTCGGTTGGTCGAATCTCGCGAAGATTGGCGCGGCCGAAGGCAGGCCTAAGGGGGACCTCGTCGCTGCACAACGCGAGCTCTGCGTTGAAGCATTGCGCACCGAGATTTCGACGATGCGTCCGCTCGCAACGGTTTTTCTCAGCGGGGACTATCTCGTAGAAGAAATTCTGTACCCATCAATGGGTCAGGAGCAGTGGCGAAACAACGTAAAGGACGAAGACCGAGTCGCCGTCAGAGAGCACCCGCAATTTGGCACGCTCATTTGGACCTACCATCCGAGAACAATGCGACAGAGCGGCATCGAGCGGGAAGCAATCGGATTCGTGGCCGGATACATCGCCGCACTGGCCGCCAAGCGCCGGAAGGCAGAGTCGCAAGGCAAGTAGAGCGGCTGCCCCAGCCATGCCGGCCGGTTCTTCAACCGCGTTCGACCGCCTCGACCCGCGCATCCAGCGCTGGATTTGGCAGTCCGGCTGGACCGAACTGAAGGATGTTCAGGAGCGCGCCATTCCCGCCATTCTCGATGGCGAAGGCGACGTCATCCTTGCGGCGGCCACCGCCTCCGGTAAGACTGAAGCCGCGTACCTCCCCATCCTCACGCGCATCGTGCAAGCGAAGACGCCGACGTCGGTGCTGTACGTCAGTCCGCTGAAGGCGCTCATCAACGACCAGTGGAGCCGCCTGACGGGGCTCGCCGAATCGCTCGAGGTGCCTGTCATCCCGTGGCATGGTGACATCTCGGCATCGATGAAACAGCGCTTCGCGCGCGAGCCGAAGGGCTGTCTGCTCATCACGCCGGAGTCGCTCGAAGGCATCCTGATGCGCGAGGGACACGCGTTGGAGCGATTGCTGGGCGGCCTTGCGTACGTCGTGATTGACGAACTGCACGCCTTCATCGACACCGAGCGCGGCAAGCAGCTTCAGTCGCTGCTGCATCGGGTCGAGGTGGCGCTGCAACGGTGCGTGCCGCGCGTGGGGCTGTCGGCCACGCTCGGCAACATGCGACTCGCGGCCGACTTTCTGCGTCCCGGCGGCGGTGCGGGCGTCAATGTCATCGAGAGCGCTGACAGCGGCCAAGAGCTGCGTGTCCTGCTCAAAGGCTTTGTGAACAAGCGTACGGACGCTGGGGCAGCGCTCGATGCACCGTCGGCGGCGTGGTCCGGCATCGCCCAGCACCTGTACTCCAGCCTGCGTGGGTCCAACAACCTCATCTTTCCGAATAACCGCCGCACGGTGGAGTTGCTGGCCGACATGCTGCGCCGCTTGTGCGAGGCCGACGCCGTACCAAATGAGTTCTGGCCGCATCACGGCAGCCTGTCGAGAGAGATTCGCACCGAGACCGAACAGGCGCTGAAGAACAAGGAGTGGCCCGCCACCGCGATTGCCACCACCACGCTTGAATTGGGCATCGACATCGGGGCCGTGAAGAGCGTGGCGCAAATTGGCGCTGCGCCTTCGGTCGCCAGCCTGCGACAGCGATTGGGGCGCTCTGGGCGGCGCAAGGGCGAGCCAGCCATTCTGCGTCTGTACGCGCTCGAAGACGAACTCGACTCCACCTCGACCGTTTCAGACCAGTTGCGGGAAGGTCTCATACAGGCGATTGCGCAGGTGGAACTGCTCGTGAGCGGATGGTTCGAGCCGCCGCGCCTGCAGGCGCTGAATTTGTCTACCCTCGTGCAGCAGCTACTGTCGCTAGTGGCCCAGTACGGGGGCGTGACGGCAGGCCAAGCGTGGAACGTCCTGTGCGCCAGCGGCGTCTTCGACAGGCTGTCGCAGCGCGACTTCGCCGCGCTGCTACGCGAGCTGGGCCGGCGCGAAGTGCTGATGCAGGATGCGTCGGGCGTGCTGCTGCATGGTCCGGTGGGCGAGCGCATCGTGAACCACTACACGTTTCTCGCGGCATTCGTGACCGCCGACGAGTTTCGCGTTACTCACGCCGGCAAGGCGCTGGGCACGCTGCCGCTGTCTCGCCCCGTTTCGGCAGGCAGCTACATCATTTTCGCCGGACGCCGGTGGCGCGTTACGGTCGTGCACCCCGAGGACAAGGTGCTCGAGGTGGAGCCCGCGCAGGCGGGCAAAGTGCCGCTGTTCGACGGGGGTGCGGGCAAGGTACACGACCGCGTGCGCCAGCAGATGCGCGACGTCCTGGCCTCCGAGACGCCCCTGGCGTTTCTCGATGTGCAGGCGGCCAAGTTGCTCGCCGAGGCGCGAGCGTCTTATCGTCGGCTCGGGCTGAAAACCTCGTCCGTTGTCGGCGAAGGGTCCGAAACGCGCGTCTTCACGTGGCGCGGTGACTGGGTCAACGACGCGTTGGCGCTGATGTTGACGGCCCGCGGGCTACCCGCGCTTAACGAAGGCATGTGCATCCACGTGCACGTTGACGACAGGGACCGGCTGCTCGACGCATTCGATGACATCGCCGCGTCGGAGCCGCCCAAGGGGGAGGAGCTGGCGCAGATTGTCGGGAACAAGCTGCAGGGCAAATGGGACGTGCTTCTTCCTGTTGAACTGCTCGGCCGTAACTACGCGAGTGAGCAACTCGATGTGGAGGGCGCAGTCGCTGCGGCGGCGTACATCGCGGACATGAATCAATAGCCGTGAGTGCCGCCGCCGCTAACGGCGCGCACCATCGCATGTGTACTCGGCGCGGGAGTGTTCTTGGGCGGCGCTGGATTCGTGGTGTCCAGGCGACACCCTCTCTGTGCTTACAGCGACTGCTATCGTAGGCTTGCCATGGAGAATAGTCTTGGCTCGCTCGGGACAGAACGATGGAAGGTGTCGATGCCTAGCAGCACTGCGGCGACCGCGGAAACACCAGGAAAGCGCGGAAACACCAGGAAAGTACGGCGCCATCGCCGCGACGTATCCGACGCCGATGCGCCGGTCTTACTACTACCCTCGTCATGCGAGTTCGCGGTCACCTTGCGATAGGAGCCTCACGCGGACGGCAATGCCGTCGTCATCGTTGATGTCGGCCTCGACGCGGTCACCTTCGCGAGGGGCACGGTCAAAGCCCATGAGTGCAGCAGTCCTGAACCCAACGCGCACGCCCTTTGTGAACAGGTACCCCATTTCAAGCTCCGGGTAGTACTCCGCGATGGTGCCAATGGCGGTACGGCTATGCGACGGCGAATCCATGGATGCCCTCAGGGTTCTCTAGTCCTCCGCCCAGTATCATCCTGCGAGCCAAGGAGTGCCTAGCCGTTCACGGACTCGCTTTTTCTGGCGTCAGCACAGGGAGCAGGCGGCTGAGCGGTGGAGTTGCGCACGGCTCTCGAGCGCATCGCATGGGAAGGAATGGGCGCGCATCAGTAAAGCCGACGCCCTAGAGGGTGAGGCCCGCAGCCACCGCCCGTGTCGTGTAAGGCGGCTGCGGTTACCGAAATTTAATGCTGACTAATTTACTCAGCCTTAACTACATTCCACATCTATTTGATTATGTGGATTTTTATCTTTTCTGCCGAGCATGTGCACCGTGATTGTGCGGGCGCTCCTAACCCTTTGATTCTTTTGTTTTCAGGTTGAGTCTGAGTGAATGTACCAACACCAGGCCTTCTGCCTTGGCGCGCTGCGTGCTCCTCCGCCTCCCATTACTTGCCCCACGCCGCCAGCCGTGCGCCGAACAAGCCGCGGGGTCGATGCTCGCCTTCGCCAGCGCCCGGTCCGAGCCAGAGATCGCGCACCGGGGCCGCGCGACCTCCAGCAACTACAATGCCCGCTTGTTCAACGGTCGGACTGGGTGGAAGCGATGAAGATCCTTGTCGTTGACGATCACTCGCTGATCACCGACGCGCTGCGGCTGCTGCTGACAGACATCGATCCGGAAGCGCAGGTCTTCACCGCGGCCGACGCTCCCGGGGCGGAAAGACTGCTCGAGCAGCATCCGGACGCCGACTTGATGCTGCTCGACCTCGGCCTGCCCGGAACCTCGGGCACGACCCTGCTCGAAACTTTGGTCGGCCGCGCACCGGACCTGAAGATCCTCGTGCTGTCGGGGGTGCAGGATCAGCGTAGCGTGATGCGCGTGCTGCAACTCGGCGCGGCCGGCTTTGTCCCGAAGTCGATGGCCTCAGACAATTTGGTGGCCGCGATCAAGTTCGTGCTATCAGGGGGGGTCTATATCCCGGCCGACCTGCTCGACGATGCCACTCGCGGGGCAACCATGTTGGGGTTGCCCGAACGCGGGCGCGACATGCTCGGGCAGCCGAGCAGCTCCCGCGTGCAGCTGACCGAACGCCAGGAACAGGTGTTGCAGCTGCTGGCGCGCGGAGCGCCGATCAAGATCATCTGCCGCGAGCTGGGCTTGTCCGAAGGCACGGTGAAGACGCACGTGACTGCGATCTACCGGGCGTTCGGCGCGTCGAACCGTACCGAAGCGCTGCTCGCCGCGCGCCGGCAGGGTTACGACGTCGGCTGATCAGTCGACCCGATCCTCGCTGCCTTCCATAACCGGCGGCGTATCGAGTGCGAACGCCGACGCCGGTTTCGGGCTTCCGCGCGCGAGGACGTCGACCAGCGTCTTGTTCAGCACCGCGGCGGTCGTCGGCTTTTGCAGAACGATCGGCTCCTCCACCCGGCTGGCCGCGATGGCGTGCGCGAGATGCGGGTTGCGCGCCAGTCGCTGCTGCATCACCTGCTGGAACTCGGCGATCACCTCGAGCCCTTGCACGGCCGTGAGCATGACGACCGGCACCGGCCTGCCCACCAGTTCGCGGATCCGAAACGCGGCTTCGACGCCGGAGATCGAATTGCCGAGATTCTGATCGGCAATGATCAGGTCGACGTGCCGGCGCACGCCGAGGCGCTTCATCAGCGAAGCGTTAAAGCTGGTGGCCGAGATGATGTCGGCTCCCCACGACGCGAGCAGTTTGGTCAGACTGTTCAGGATTTCCTCGTTGTCCTCCAGAACGACCAGCGTCTTGCCCGGAATCTCGTGAATGGCGGTCTCCAGCACGTGCGCACTGCTACGCTCCGGCCGGCGCGGCGCGGCCGACAGCGGCACTTCGACACGGAACACGGTTCCGGTTCCCGGCCGCGTCGTCACGACCAGCGCGTGCCCGAGCACGCCGCAGATGCGCTTGACGATCGACAGCCCGAGGCCGAAGCCGCCCTTCTCCTGGCCGCGCGAACTGGCGCCGCGATAGAACTCCTCGAATACGCGGTCCAGCTCCTGCTTATGAATGCCGGGCCCCGTGTCCCAGACTCCGATCGATACGTAGCCGCCGCGCTTGCGCGCCGCCAGCAGCACCCCGCCCTGCTTCGTGTACTTGATGGCATTGGCGAGCAGATTGCGCACCACGCGCAGTAGCAGAAGCGGGTCGGAGTCGATGGCCAACCCGGAACGCCGCACGCGCAGCGACAGCCCTTTTGCCGCCGCCTGCGGCATGAACTCCTGCTCCAGCGAGCGGAACATCTCGTCGAGCAGGATCTGCTGCACGCGCGGCTGGATCGCCCCGGAATCCAGGCGCGAGATTTCCAGCAGCTCCTCGACCAGCTTGGACAGCGATTCGACCGCCGACGACAGGTTGGCGACGAGCGGCTCGAGCGGTCCCTGCGCGCGCTTGCGCAGCAGCGAGACATAGATGCCGATCGCCTGCAGCGGTTGCCGCAAATCATGGCTGGCGGCGGCGAAAAACTGCGTTTTCGAACGCGTTGCCGTCTCGGCGTCGCGGCGTGCGTCCTCGGCGATGCGCTTTTCCTGCATCAACTGCGCGACCAGCACCTCGTTCTCGTAATTGTTTTTGACCGACTCGAACATCGCTTCGCCGAAATTGCGGGCGAGGAAAGTCGTGAAGCCGAACACCGCGAACACCACGATCGCCGCCGTGTAATACGCGGGATCCTGTTCCAGGACCATGCGCCCGATCAGCGGCAGCAGCGCGAGCGGCAGGAACGCGAACAATGCCGGCCGGTGGGTCGCGTACAGCGTCAGCGAGCCGAACGTCACGCCCAGAATCACCGCCACCAGCACCAGCTGCTGCAACGGCTGCTTCGAAGCGAAAAACAGCACGCCGGCCGCGCCCCATAGCAAACCCGCGGCAGCCGCGAGCAGGGTCCAGCGGTTCGCCCACGTCCTGACCTTTTCGACCTCCGTGCCCGAGGTGCGAAACGCTCGTGCGACGCGAAGCCGCGCCAGCGACTCCAGCAGCATGCCGATGAACCACGCGTTTAGCATGTTCTGGTCGTGGGTCTGCCAGAACACCGCGATCAGCGC
>DATLZG010000225.1:0-2283 GCA_035574095.1 Burkholderiaceae bacterium
CAACACGGGCATCGGGCTCGCCCATCTGTGCGCGGCGCGCGGCTATCGCTGCGTGATCGTGATTCCGGACAACCAGTCGCCGGAGAAAATGGAACTGCTGCGCGCGCTCGGCGCCGAGGTGCGGCCGGTGCCGCCCAAGCCGTACGCCGATCCGGACAACTACCAGAAGATCGCCGGCCGGCTGGCGGCGGAGACGCCGAACGCGATCTGGGCTAATCAATTCGACAACCTCGCCAACCGGCAGGCGCACTACGAAACCACCGGCCCCGAGATCTGGCGCGACACGGACGGTCGCGTCGATGCCTTCGTCAGCGCCGTCGGCACCGGCGGTACGCTGGCCGGCGTGGCGCGTTATCTGAAGGAGCGCAAGCCGGCGGTGCGCATGGTGCTCGCCGACCCGCAGGGCAGTGCGCTGTACAACTGGGTCAAGACCGGCGAGCTGAAGGCCGAGGGCAGTTCGATCACCGAAGGTATCGGCACGACGCGCGTCACCGCCAACCTGGACGGCACGCCGATCGACGACGCGGTGTGCGTCGACGACCAGACCTGCGTGAAGACGGTGTACCGGCTGCTGCGCGAGGAAGGGCTGTTCGTCGGCGGTTCCTCCGGCATCAACGTCGCCGGCGCGCTTGCGGTGGCGCGAGCGCTCGGCCCCGGCCACACCATCGTCACCGTGCTGTGCGACAGCGGCCGCATCTACCTGAAACGGCTGTTCGACGCGCAGTGGCTGCGCAGCCGGGGCCTGGCGCCCGAATGAGGAGAGGCGCTCCGCCCGTGGGCGCAGCGCCGCGGCTCTTCAGTCGCGTCCGTGCCAGCCGCCGTGCGGGCGCTGCGCGGTCAGCCGTTGCGTGAACAGCGTGTTGCCGTCGAGGTCCTTCAACGACACCTTCAGCTCCTTGCTGCGGTCGTCGAGGTCCACCTGACCGAAGAACTGCATGCCCGCCGAAGGCGGCAGGTTGGCCTGACCGGCCGGCGGCGCTTTCTGGAACACGACCTGCGGGCCGAAGGTGTTGTCGAGCGCGTTGGGGCCGAAGGTGCCGGCGTTCAGCGGCCCGGCGACGAACTCCCAGAACGGCAGGAAGTCCTGGAACTGCGCCCGGTTCGGGTCGTAGTAGTGGGCGGCGCAGTAGTGCACGTCGGCGGTCAGCCAGACCACGTTGACGATGCGCTCGTGCTTGATCGTGCGCAGGATGTCGGCGATCTCGAACTCGCGTCCCAGCACCGGCCCATCGCCGTTGGCCACCGCCTCGTAGCGCGGCCGCCCGAGCGCGTCGCGGCCGTCGCCGACGACCAGTCCGATCGGCATGTCGGAGGCGATGATCTTCCAGGTCGCGCGCGAACGGCGCAGCCCCTCCTTCAGCCATTCGACCTGCGCCGGTCCGAGCAGGGCAGTGTCCGGCCCCGCCGCCGGTTGGCGGTTGTCGCTGTTGGCCGCGCGGTAGCTGCGCATGTCGATCACGAACAGGTCCAGGTCGGGGCCGTATGACGGCTTGCGGTAGACGCGCTCTTCTTCGCGCACGCCGTGCCAGCGCAGCGGCGCGTACTCCAGGAACGCGCGCGTGGCGTTGGCGATCAGAAGGGGCACGCGCTTCTCGGTATAGCGCGCGTCGGCCGACAGATCCTTGGCGTCGGACCAGTTATTGGTGACCTCGTGGTCGTCCCATTGCCAGACCTGCGGGACCTCGGCGTTGAAGCGCCGCACGTTGTCGTCCAGCAGGTTGTACAAGTAGTTGGCGCGAAATTCGTCCAGCGTCTCGGCGACTTTGGTTTTCGCCGGGTACAGATCGAGCCCGGCATTGGTCCAGACCGTACCGTCGGCCAGCGTCACGCGCGGCTGCATCGGGCCGTCGGCGTAGATGGTGTCGCCGCAGTGGATGAAGAAGTCGGGCTGTGCGCGCCGCATCGTTTCGTAGATGCGCATGCCGCCGACGGCTGGATCGATGCCCCAGCCCTGACCGGCGGTGTCGCCGCCCCAGACGAACCGCAGGTTGCGCGGCCGCGCCGGCGGCGTGCGCACGCGGCCGACCACGTAATCACTGCGCGCGCGCGTCTGCTCCAGGTTCTCGAAGTACACGCGCACGAACACCGTCCGGTTCGGCGGCAGGTCCTTCAGGTCCAGCCGCGTGGTGTAGTCGCTGACCGCCAGCGCGTGCGGACCGCGCACGCGCACCGCGTCGGTGAAGCGTTCGTCGAGCGACCACTCGACCCATAGGCGCGCCGGCCGGTCGGCGCGCGCCCAAACCAGCGCGCGGTCGCCGGTCACATCGCCGATCTGCAATCCCT
>DATLZG010000226.1:0-8584 GCA_035574095.1 Burkholderiaceae bacterium
CGGGCGCATTCAGCAGCACCAGCGGCGCAGCCCCCAGCAGCGTCGTGTAAGCGACGACGACTAACCCGCCGTGGCGTTCGAACGCGGGCTTGGCGGCCACCGTGTAGGCGGAGAACAGGGCCGCCGCGACCAGCAGCACCAAATCGCCGAGGCTGGCTCGCCATTGTGCGCCGAGCAGCTTGTCGGACAGGAACAGCAACACGCCGACGCAGGCGATCGCCACGCCGATGACCTGCGGCGGCGTCAGCCGCTCGGCGCCGGACAGGCGCAGCAGCAGCAGCGTGAAGACCGGCCCGCAGGCGAGGATCAGCGAGCTCGAAAACGCCGTGGACCAGTGGATGCCGTAGGTCACGAGCCCCACGTGCAGCACGTGGCCGAGCAGCGCGAGCCGCGCCATCGTCCACCACTGGGACCGCGACAGGCGCGGCCAGCGCACGCCGTAGCGGTGCCACAGCAGCGCGGCCGCCGCCACCGGCATCATCAGGTAGCGAATGAACAGGAAGCCGCCGGGGCCGAGGGCGTCGAACACCGCCTTCTGCACCGAAAAGTTCGCGCCCCAGGCCAGGATCAAGCCGAGCGCCAACAGCAAGGCTGCGCGCTGGCGCGCCTGATGCTCGGCGGCGCCGCTCATCGTCGCGTCAGTAGACCGCGCGCCCGCCCGACAGATCGAACACCGCTCCGGTCGAGAACGAACACTCCTCCGTGCACAGCCAGCCCACCAGCGCGGCGATCTCCTGCACCTCGCCGAAGCGCCCCATCGGAATCTTCGACAGCATGTAATCGATATGCGCCGGCGTCATCTGACTGAACATGCCGGTCTTCACCGCCGCCGGGGTCACGCAATTGACGCGAATGCCGGTCTTCGCCAGTTCCTTGCCGAGCGACTTGGTCAGCGAAATCACGCCGGCCTTGGAGGCGCTGTAGGCGGAGGCGTTCGGATTGCCCTCCTTGCCGGCGATCGACGCGATGTTGACGATGCGGCCGTAATCGTTGGCCAGCATGTGCGGCACGAGCGCCTTGTTGCACAGAAAGACACCGGTCAGGTTGATCGCCAGCACCTGCTGCCAAGCCTGTAGCGGATACTCCCAGGTGGTCGTGTTCGGGCCGGTAATGCCGGCGCTGCACACCAGGACGTCGATTTTCCCCAATGCCGCCAGCGCCGCTTCGCGCGCTTGCATCACCTGCGTCTCGTCGGTGACGTCCATCGCCGCGGTGTGCGTGCCGGCGCCGAGCTGCGCGGCGGCCTGCGACAGCGCCTGCGCGTCGCGGTCCCACAGGCTGAGCCTGGCGCCGGAAGCTTGCAGCCGTTGCGCGATCGCGAAGCCGATGCCGGCCGCGCCGCCAGTGATCACGGCGCCGCGGCCGTTCAGGTCGAGTCGATTCATGTTCGTCGTTCTCCGTTTGCGCAGGGCGAAGCGTAGCAATGTTGCGTCGGCAATTGGTCTGACCACTTGACCAACGGCGCCGGCGCCGCTTACGCTGCGCCCCGCATTTGGAGGAGAAGCGAACAAGATGGCGGGGCGCAAACCGCGCCGTAGCTCGGCGTGGTTCGGGCGCGGCGGCAAGATGGGCTTCATCTACCGCTCGTGGGTGAAGAACCGCGGCGTGCCGCACGACCAGTTCGATGGCCGGCCGGTCATCGGCATCTGCAACACCTACTCGGAACTGACGCCCTGCAACTCGCATTTCCGCACGCTGGCCGAGCACGTGAAGGCGGGCGTGTGGGAAGCGGGCGGGTTCCCGCTCGAGTTTCCGGTGATGTCGCTCGGCGAAACCCTGCTGCGCCCGACCGCGATGCTGTACCGCAATCTGGCCAGCATGGACGTCGAGGAGTCGATCCGCGCCAATCCGTTGGACGGCGTGGTGCTGCTGATGGGCTGCGACAAGACCACGCCGGCGCTGCTGATGGGGGCGGCGAGTGTGGATCTGCCGACGATCGGCGTGTCCGGCGGGCCGATGCTGTCGGGCTGGTACAAGGGCGAGCGCATCGGCTCCGGCACCAACACCTGGTCGCTGTCGGAGGATCTGCGCGCCGGCCGCATCAGCGCGGACGAATTCCACGAGGCCGAAAGCTGCATGCACCGCTCGCACGGGCATTGCATGACGATGGGCACCGCCTCGACGATGGCCTCGATGGTGGAGGCGCTCGGTGTCGGCCTGCCGGGCAACGCCGCCTATCCGGCCGTGGACGCGCGGCGCAACGTGCTGGCGCGCATGGCCGGGCGGCGCATCGTCGAGCTGGTCAAGCAAGACGTGCGGCTGTCGCAGATCCTGACGCGGCAGGCGTTCGAGAATGCGATCCGCGTCAATGCCGCGATCGGCGGCTCGACCAACGCGGTGATCCACCTGATCGCGCTGGCGCGCCGCATCGGCGTGAAGCTGACGCTGGACGACTGGGATCGGCTCGGGCGCGGCGTGCACACGCTGGTCAACCTGATGCCCAACGGCAAGTACCTGATGGAGGACTTCTGCTATGCCGGCGGGCTGCCGGTCGTGATCCGCGAGCTGGGCGAAGCCGGATTGCTGAACAAGCGCGCGCTGACGGTCAACGGCAACACGATCTGGGACAACTGCAAGAAGGCCGAGTGCCACAACCGCGACGTGATCATGCCGTTTTCCAAGCCGTTCAAGCGCGACACCGGCATCGCGGTGCTGCGCGGCAACCTGTGCCCGGACGGCGCGATCATCAAACCCTCGGCGGCCACGCCGAAGCTGATGAAGCACACCGGCCGCGCAGTCGTGTTCGAGAACATCGAGGATTTCCATCGCCGCATCGACGATCCGAAGCTGAAGATCGACGCCGCTGACGTGATGGTGCTGAAGAATTGCGGGCCGAAGGGCTATCCGGGCATGGCCGAGGTCGGCAACATGCCGCTGCCGCCGCGGCTGCTGAAGCGCGGCATCACCGACATGGTGCGCATCTCGGATGCCCGCATGAGCGGCACCGCTTACGGGACCGTGATCCTGCACGTCGCCCCGGAGGCGGCGGCCGGCGGACCGCTCGCGCTGGTGCGCGACGGCGATCTGATCGAACTGGACGTCGCCAAGCGCAAGCTGCAACTGCTGGTCAGCGACGACGAACTGGCTCGCCGGCGCGCGCAATGGAAACCGCCCAAGCCGCCGCTGGCGCGCGGCTACTGGAAGCTGTACGTCGAACACGTTAATCAAGCGAACGAAGGCGCCGACTTCGACTTCCTGGTCGGCAAAAGCGGCGACTTCGTGCCGCGCGACAACCACTGACGATGGCGCGCTTTCTGGTTACCGATTACGACTTCCCCGACCTGGAACTCGAGCGCCGGCTTTTCCGCGACGCCGGCATGGAGCTGGTCGTCGCGCAATGCCGCAGCGAGGACGAGGTGATCGAAGCCGCCGCCGGCTGCGATGGCCTGTTGGTGCAGTACGCCCCGGTCAACGCCAAAGTGTTCGCCGCCCGGCCGCAGATCCGCATCGCCAGCCGCTACGGTGCCGGATACGACACGATCGACGTGAACGACGCGCGCCGCTACGGCGTGTGGGTGGCCAACTCGCCGGACTACGGCGTCGGTGAAGTCGCCACCCACGCGCTGGCGATGGCGCTCGCGCTTTTGCGCCATCTGCCGCAGTACGACCGCGACATCCGCGCCGGGCGTTGGCACTACACCAGCGGCGGGCCGATCCGGCGCGCCGCCGACCTGACGCTGGGGATCGTCGGTCTGGGGCGCATCGGCAAGCGCATGGCGCACGTATCGCGCAACGTGTTCGCGCGCGTAATCGCCTGCGACCCGTACATCATCGACGGCGACTTTCCGGCCTACGTCGAGCGCGTCGAGCTGCCAACGCTGTTTGCGCAGGCCGACGTGATCTCGCTGCACGTGCCGCTGAACGCGGAGACGCGCGGGCTGGTCGATGCACGGCTGCTCGCGCGGGTGCGGCGCGGTGCGGTCCTGGTCAACACCGCGCGTGGCGCGGTGGTGGACATCGACGCTCTGCTGGCGGCGCTCGACGCCGGCGTGCTCGACGGGGCGGCGCTCGACGTGCTGCCGATCGAGCCGCCGCCGGCGGATCATCCGCTGCTCGCGCACCCGCGCGTTCTGCTCAGTCCGCACGCGGCGTTCTACTCGGATGCCGCTGAAGTGGAGCTGCGGCGCAAGGCGGCGCAGAATCTGATCGATTGGGCGCGCACCGGCCGCCCGCGTTATGTGGTGGTCGAAGGAAGCAACGGGGCTCGGCACTAGATGGCATCGGTCACGATCCGCAACGTACAGAAGTATTTCGGCGGCACGCACGTGATCCGCGGCGTCAGCATCGACATCGCCGACGGCGAGTTTGCGGTGCTGGTCGGCCCCTCCGGCTGCGGCAAGACGACCTTGCTGCGGATGATCGCCGGTCTGGAGGAAATCACCGACGGCGAGATCCTGATCGGCGAGCGGGTCGTCAACCGCGTGCCGCCGAAAGAGCGCGACATCGCGATGGTGTTCCAGAACTACGCGCTGTATCCGCACATGAAGGTGCGCGACAACATGGCGTTCAGCCTGCTGCTCGCCAAGCGGCCGAAGCAGGAGATCGAGGCGCGCGTCAACAAGGCGGCCGGCATCCTTGGCTTGACCGAGCTTTTGGACCGCTACCCGCGCCAGCTCTCGGGCGGGCAGCGCCAGCGCGTCGCGATGGGGCGGGCGATCGTGCGCGAGCCGCAGGTGTTCCTGTTCGACGAGCCGCTGTCGAACCTGGATGCCAAACTGCGCGTGCAGATGCGCACCGAGATCAAAGCGCTGCATCAACGGCTGCAGACGACCTCGGTGTACGTGACGCACGACCAGATCGAAGCGATGACGATGGCCGACAAAATCGTGGTGATGAACGGCGGCCGCGTCGAGCAGATCGGCACGCCGCTCGAGCTTTACGACAACCCGGCCAACCTGTTCGTCGCCGGTTTCATCGGCTCGCCCGCGATGAATTTCCTGCCGGGGCGCATCGCCGACGCAGCGGTCGCGGTGGGCGAGCAGGTGCAGGTGCCGGCACCGCGCGCCGCCGCGGTTCAGGCCGGGCGCGAGGTGATCGTCGGCGTTCGGCCCGAGCATCTGGCGGTCAGCGCCGATGGCGGCGTGCCGGCCGAGATCGTCGTCGTCGAGCCGACCGGCGCGGACACGCAGATCTTCTGCCGCGTGGCCGGCCGCGATGTCACCGCCGTCGTGCGCGAGCGGCACGAGTTTCGACCGGGCGAAATCGTGCGCCTGCGGGCGCAACTGACCTACCTGTTCGATCCCGCGAGCGGCGCCCGGCTCGCGTAATCGCCAACCAATCACTGCCACCGCAAGGAGGAGACATGAGCAGCAACAGCAAGAGGCGCGATCTACTGAAAGCGGCTGCCGGTTTGGCGGCGGGCGTACCGCTCGCGGCCGGTGAAGCGGCGGCACAGGCCAAGGGCGCCGGTTTCACCTACCGGCCGGAAAAGGGCGCGCGGCTGCGCGTGCTGCGCTGGAAGCGCTTCGTGCAGGGCGATGAAGACGCCTTCATGGCCAACGTGAAGAAGTTCAGCGACAAGTTCGGCGTCGAGGTACGCGTCGACAACGAAGGCTGGGAAGACGTGCGCCCGAAAGCCGCGGTGGCGGCCAACGTCGGCAGCGGCCCCGACATCATTTACGGCTGGTTCGACGATCCGCACCAGTATCCGGACAAGCTGGTCGATCTGAGCGACGTCGCCAACTACCTGGGCGCCAAGTATGGCGGCTGGTACGACGTCGCGCGCACCTACGGCATGCGCGACGGCAAGTGGATCGGGCTGCCGCTCGGCGCCGCCGGCGCCACCTTCGTGCACCGGATCAGCCATGTGCAGGCCGCCGGCTTCAAGGAGTTTCCGAAAGACACGGCCGGGTTCCTGGAGCTGTGCAAGGCGATGAAGGCCAAGGGCACGCCGGCGGGATTTGCGCTCGGCAACGCGGTCGGCGACGGCAACTCCTGGGTGCACTGGCTGGTGTGGGCGTTCGGCGGCAAGCTGGTCGACGAGAAGGGCAACGTGGTGATCAACAGCCCGGAGACGATCCGCGCGTTGGAGTACGCGAAGGAGCTGTACGCGACCTTCGTTCCGGGCACGCTGTCCTGGCTCGACCCGAACAACAACAAGGCCTTCCTCGACGGGCAGATCTCGCTGACCAACAACGGCATCTCGATCTACTACGCGGCCAAGAACGCGCAGGATCCGAAAGTGCGCGAGCTGGCGGCCGACATCGGGCACGCCAACTATCCGATCGGGCCGGTCGGCCGTCCGACCGAACTGCACCTGTTCACGCAGGCGATGGTGTTCCGCTACAGCAAGTTCCCCAACGCCGCCAAGGCTTTCGTCGCCTTCATGATGGAGAAAGAGCAGTACGAGCCGTGGCAGCAGGCGGCGATCGGCTACATCACCCAGCCGCTGAAGGCCTACGAGTCGAACCCGATCTGGACCGTCGATCCGAAGCACACGCCGTACCGCGACTGCGTGGCGAAGATGACGCCGCATTCGTACGCCGGCCCGCTCGGCTACGCCTCGGCGGCGGCGATGGCCGACTTCATCCTCGTCAACATGGTGGCCGAGGCCGCCAGCGGTGCGCGTTCTCCGAAAGAGGCCGCCGAACGCGCGGCCGCGCGCGCCAGCCGCTACTACAAGGTGTAGGCCGAACGGCGACATGGCCCGCGGCGCCGACGCCGCGGGCCACGACGGATGACGCGCGTGACCACGCTGCTGCAACGACTGCAAGACAACCGCAACGCGCTCGGGCTGCTGTTCATGTTGCCCGCCGGCACGTTGCTGCTCGTCTTTCTCACCTATCCGCTCGGGCTCGGCACTTGGCTCGGCTTCACCGACACCAAGATCGGCCGGCCCGGGCAGTTCGTCGGCTGGGACAACTTCGCCTTCCTCGCGCGCGACAGCGTGGCGCTGCTGTCGCTCTTTAACACGCTCTTTTACACCGCGGTGGCGAGCGTGCTGAAGTTCGCGCTCGGCCTGTGGCTGGCCTTGCTGCTGAACCGCCACTTGCCGTTCAAGGCGTTCATTCGCGCCATCGTGCTGCTGCCGTTCATCGTCCCGACCGCGCTGTCGGCGATCGCATTCTGGTGGCTGTACGACGCGCAGTTTTCGGTCATCTCCTGGACGCTGACCAAGCTCGGGCTGATCGACCGCTACATCGATTTCCTCGGCGACCCGTGGCTGGCGCGCGCCTCGACGATCGCGGCCAACGTCTGGCGCGGCGTCCCCTTCGTCGCCATCTGTTTACTGGCCGGGTTGCAGACGATCTCGCCGTCGCTGTACGAGGCGGCGTCACTGGACGGCGCCAGCGACTGGCAGAAGTTCCGCCACGTGACGCTGCCGCTGTTGACGCCGATCATCGCGGTGGTGATGACCTTTTCGGTGCTGTTCACCTTCACCGACTTCCAGTTGATCTACGTGCTGACGCGCGGCGGCCCGCTGAACTCCACGCACCTGATGGCGACCCTCTCGTTCCAGCGCGCGATTCCCGGGGGCTCGCTGGGGGAAGGGGCGGCGCTGGCTACCGCGATGGTGCCGTTTCTGCTGGCCGCGATCCTGTTCAGCTATTTCGGGCTCCAACGGCGCGCCTGGCAGCAGGGCGGGAAAGACTGACATGAGTGCGGTGGCCGAGAAGACGGTCGACAGCGGCGGCATGACTTATCTGGAGTCATTGCCGCGGCGCTGGGTGACGCTGTACCTGCCGCTGGCGGCCTTCTTGTTCGGGCTGCTGTTCCCCTTCTACTGGATGGGAATGACGGCGTTCAAACCGAACGAGGAACTGGTCTCGCGCGACGCCAATCCGTTCTGGATCTCCTCGCCCACGCTGGCGCACTTCGAGAAGCTGCTGTTTCGCACCGAGTATCCGCAGTGGATGTGGAACACGCTGCTGGTGTCGGTGGTCTCGACCTTCGCATCGCTCGCCGCCAGCGTGCTGGCGGCGTACGCGATCGAACGGCTGCGCTTCAAGGGCTCGCGCCAGGTGGGGCTGGCGATCTTTCTCGCCTATCTGGTGCCGCCGTCGATCCTGTTCATCCCGTTGGCGACGATCGTCTTCAACCTCGGTCTGTTCGACACGCGGCTGGCGCTGATCCTCACCTATCCGACGTTCCTGATCCCGTTCTGCACCTGGCTGCTGATGGGCTACTTCCGCTCGATTCCGTTCGAACTGGAGGAGTGCGCGTTGATCGACGGCGCCACCCGCTGGCAGATCCTGACCAAGATCATCCTGCCGCTGGCGGTGCCGGGGTTGATCTCCGCCGGCATCTTCGCCTTCACGCTGTCGTGGAACGAATTCATCTACGCGCTGACCTTCGTCTCCTCCTCGGAGATCAAGACCGTGCCGGTCGGCGTCGTCACCGAGCTGGTCGAGGGCGACGTCTACCACTGGGGCGCGCTGATGGCGGGCGCGCTGCTCGGCTCGTTGCCGGTGGCGATCATGTACTCGTTTTTCGTCGAGTACTACGTGTCGGGGCTGACCGGGGCGGTCAAGGAGTAGGGCGGCGCGCCGTCAGTCCTCCAACTCCGCCTTCGCCAGCTCCACATCCAGCCGCTCCATCGCATCGAGCGGCTCGCACGCGGCGGCTTCCTCGTACAGCTTTTCGG
>DATLZG010000227.1:0-9412 GCA_035574095.1 Burkholderiaceae bacterium
GGACACGGTGGTCGATACGTGGCGGCGGCTCGCGCGCGCCGCCTGACGGGGCGCGTGGGGGAGGGGGATGGGCGACTGGGTCTGGTGGTTCGTGCTGGCGGGCGCGGCGCTGGTCGCGGAACTGCTGACCGGCACGTTTTACCTGCTGGTGATCGCGGCGGCGCTCGCCGGCGGCGGCGTCGCGAGTCTGGCCGGCGCATCGTTCGTCTGGCAGTTGCTGGTGACGGTCGTGATCGGCTTCGGCGGCGCGCTGGCCCTGCGCAGGACGCGCTTCGGCCGCACCCGGAACGATCCGGCCGAGCCGCTGCAGAACATGGACGTCGGGCAGAGCGTCCACGTGGCCGAGTGGAGCGCGGGGCGGACGGCGCGCGCCAGCTATCGCGGCGCGCTGTGGGACGTGCAACTCGCGCCAGGCGAGGAGCCGCAGCCGGGCGAGTTCGTGATCCAGGCCATCGAAGGCAACCGGCTCGTCGTCGCGCGCCGGCGTAACTGAGGGGAACGACAGTGCTGCAAGGTTCGGTGATCGTCCTGCTGGTGCTGCTGGTGGTGGTGATCGTGTTCATCGTCAAGTCGGTGACGATCGTGCCGCAGCAGCACGCGTGGGTGGTGGAGCGCCTGGGCAAGTACCACGCGACGCTGACGCCGGGACTGAAGATCGTGATCCCGTTCATCGATCGCATCGCCTACAAGCACAGCCTGAAGGAAATCCCGCTCGACACGCCGAGCCAGATCTGTATCACCAAGGACAACACGCAACTGACCGTGGACGGCGTGCTGTTTTTCCAGGTCACCGATCCGCAGCGCGCCAGCTACGGTTCCAGCAACTACATCGTCGCCATCACGCAGTTGGCGCAAACCACGCTGCGCTCGGTCATCGGCCGGCTGGAGCTGGACAAGACCTTCGAAGAGCGCGACTTCATCAATCACAGCGTTGTCTCGGCGATCGACGAAGCGGCGATGAACTGGGGCGTCAAGGTGCTGCGCTACGAGATCAAGGACCTGACGCCGCCGGCGGAGATCCTGCGCGCGATGCAGCAGCAAATCACCGCCGAGCGCGAGAAACGGGCGCTGATCGCCTCTTCCGAAGGCCGCAAACAGGAACAGATCAACATCGCGACCGGGGAACGGGAAGCCGCGATCGCCAAGTCCGAAGGCGACAAGCAGGCGGAGATCAACCGCGCTCAGGGCGAGGCGGCGGCCGTGCTGACGATCGCCGAAGCCACCGCCGAGGCGATCCGCAAAGTGGCCGCGGCCATTCAGGCGCCCGGCGGCATGGAGGCCGTCAACCTGAAGGTGGCGGAGAAGTACGTCGAGGCCTTCGCCGGACTGGCCAAGACCAACAACTCGCTGATCGTGCCGGCCAACTTCGCCGACGTCAGCAGCTTGATCGCCGCCGCGATGTCGGTGGTGAAGGGACGTTCCGCGCCGTCCGCGTGAGACGTGGCGTCGCCGGTGCAGCCGGCGGCGCGAGTTCAGCGCAACTGATAGTCGAGCGCTAGCCGCGACTGCATGTCGCGGGCGAGGCGAAACGCCTCCTTCAGCGTGCGCCGGTCCAACTCGTTCAAACGGTTCGGATCGATGCGGTTGGCGTTGTCGCCGGTCAGCTCGTCCAGCGCGGCTTGGTGGCGCAGCCGCACCTGCTGGATGAAGAAGAACGCGGCGACCGTGGCCTCGGCTTCGCGCTCGGGCAAAGCGCCCGCAGCCGCGGCGGCGCGCAGGCGAGCGGCGGTGCCGGTGGCCGGCAGCCCATGCGCGAGCGCGACGATGCGCGCGTAATCGACGAAGGGCCGCACGCCGTGCAGCTTCAGATTGATCGTGCCGTCGGCCTCGACGATGAAGTCGCGCCAGCGCGCCAGCGGCGGCCGTGCCTGCAAGGCGTTCTCGGCGAGCAGGCGCAGGAAGTTTGGCCGCGCGCGCGTGCGGGCGAGGAACCACGCGCGCAACGCTTCCGCCAGGCGCGCGTCGCCGGCGAGCGCGCGGAAGTCGAAGCAGATCGCGGCGTCGAGCAGCGCCTTGGGGTCCGAGTTCGCCAGCCATCCTTCGAGCTTGGCCTTCCATTCCTCGGTCGACAGGCACAGCTCGGGATTCGACGCCATCACGTTGCCTTTGCAGAGCGGATAGCCGCAGGCGTCGAGCGCTTCGTTGACCGCGCGCGCGAACGGCAGCAATTGCGCGCGCACCTCACTGGCGCTCGCCGCCGCCTCGAACAACAGGCCGTTGTCCTGATCGGTCGCGAACGTCTGCTCGTAGCGGCCTTCGCTGCCGAACGCGAGCCAGCTCCAGGCGATCCGGTCCCACGCGTAGCGTTTGCGCACGATCTCGATCACGCGCTGGCAGATGCGATCGTTGAGCAGCGAGACGTACAGCGTCAGCGGCTCCGCTGCCACGCCCTGGTCGACCAGCAGTTTCGTCAACCGCCGCACACGCGCCGCCAGCGAGGCCAGCGTATCGATCTCGCGCGCGCGCCGGATTTCCAGCGTCAGCTCGCCCAGCCCGAGCCGCTGCAGCGAGAACAGATCGCGCTCGGAGATCACGCCGATCAGCGTCGATCCTTCGGTCACCAGCACGTGCCGTATGCGCAGCTCGATCATCGCCAGCGCAGCCTCATAGGCGGGCGTGTCCGCCGCCAGTGCCAGCGGGTCGCGCGTCATCACCGCGCCGATCGCGCCGTCCAGCTTGTCATCCAGGGCCACGTCGATCAGGTCGCGCTCGGTGAAGATTCCGACCGGCCGCTGCGCGCCGTCGACGACGACGATGCTGCCGACGCCCTCGGTCCTCATGCGGGCGGCGGCGGTTCGCACGGTTTCGGTCGCGCCGCACGTGACCGGCGCGCGCCGCACCAGCGTGCGCAGCGCGAACGCGAGCGCCTTCTGTTCGGCAGCCAGCCGCCACTCGATCGAGGTGTCGTCCTGCGCCATGTCAAGAGATCGCGCGGCGCCGTCTACGCGGATGAAGGCTGCTTGAACTTGTCTTCGATCCGCGATTTTCGGCGTGTATCCGCGGCCACGAGCCTCGCCTCCGGTCAGTACTGCAAGCGCGCCAGATAGGTCGCGCGCGACGCTTCGAGCGCCTGGCCGAGCGTGACGATGCCGCGCTCGGCGAGCAGCGGCAGCAGGCGCAGGAAGATCTCGCCGGTCAGCAGCGCGTCGCCGAGCGCGGTGTGGCGGCCGATCACGCGCACACCGAGCCGTTCGGCGATCGCGTCCAGATTATGGTTCTCCTGGCTCGGATGCACGATCGCCGACAGCAGCAGCGTGTCGAGCACCGGCTGGTCGAAGCGCACGCCGGCGACCGCTTCCTTCAGTTCCAGGAAGCGCATGTCGAACGCCGCGTTGTGGGCCACCAGCACCGTATCCTCGCAGAAGCGGTGAAAGCGCGGCAGCACTTCTTCGATCGTCGGCTCGTGCGCCAGCGCGCGCGCTTCGATGCCGTGCACCTGCAGCGACTCGCGGCTGATCGGCCGGCGCGGGTTGACGAGCTGCTCGAACACTTCGTGCTTCAGCAGGCGCCCGTTGACGATGCGCACCGCGCCGATCGCGATGATCTCGTCGCCGGCCGACGGCTCCAGGCCGGTGGTTTCGGTGTCGAACACCGTGTAAGCGAGCGCGGCGAGACGCTGTTCGGCGAGCGCGCCGCGCGTGTCGACACGCTCGAACAGATCGAAGTCGTAGTACTCGGGCCGCGCCGCGATCGGGCGGGTGCGCGGTGCCGCTGGCGCCGGCGCCTCCCCGCGCGGCAGCAGCAGGCGGAACCACGCCGTCTGCCGCGGCCGATCGGCCTGGTACCACACTTCGCCGCCGTGGCGCTCGAGCACGTCTTTCAGCGTCAGCGGCGATTCGTCGGCGCCGCTCGCCAGCGGTTCGTTCTCCCACAGCAGCAGCACGTCGCTGGCGACCATCGTTCCCAGCCAGACGAGGTCGACGGCAGCGAAACCGCCGTCGGCGGTGGCGCGCAACCGGAACGTCCGCACCCCATAGTCCGAGCGCACGCGCGCGGCGAGCGAAGCCAGCGCGTGCACGATCGCGAAGCTGTCGACGCGTACCCACAGCTCCGCCTCCGAGGGCTCGACGTCGGCGGCCACACCGACGGTATCGGTCAGCCGGCGCCGCACGACCGCCAGCAGATCGGCGATCCGCATGTCCTCCAGTGTCAGGCTGCCTTTCAGCGCATCGGCGTAAGCGGACAGCGCGGCGTTCAGGCGTTCGGTCAGCGCGCGCGCCTCCGCGGCGACGATGGCGACGAACTGCGCGCGCTGCGGCTCCGGCATGTCGGGCGAAGCGACCAGACTTTCGGCGGCCGCGCGCAGGTTGGCGACCGGCGCGCGCACGCTGGTGGCGATGGCTTGCAGCAGCTTCAGGCGCTGGCCTTCGCGGCCCAGCAGGCCGCCGACATCGTCGAGCGTGAACACCATGCCGGCGACCTGCCGCTCGGCGCCGGACAGAAACGGCGTCACCTGCACGCGCAGCGCGCGCCCGCCGTGGACGGCGGTGACGAAGCTGGTGCGCGGTCGCTCGATCGCGCGCGCGAACTGCTGATGGATCTTGTCCAGCGCGTGCGCCACCTGCTCGCGGTCGAGGAGGCCGAACACCGAACGCCCCAGCCCGATCGGCGCATACTGCGCGGTGCCGTCGGCGGGCGGACTCAGCAGGGCGACGGCGCGTGCGTTGTACAGCAAAATGCGACCGTCGGTGTTGCACACGAGCACGCCCTCGGTCAGCTCCGACATCAGCGCCGCGAAGCGGTCGCGCTCCTCCTCGACACGCGCACGCGCCTCCGCGCTCTTCGCACCGAGCTCGCGCTCGCTTTGCCGATAGCGCGCTGCGAGCTGGTTGATCACGGCGGCCAGGTCGGCCAGCGCGGGCGCACCGCTGGCGACGATACGATGATCGGGATTCGCGGCCAGCAGCACGCGCGCCTGCTCGGTCAGTCGGCGCGTGGCAAGCGGATAGCGACGGTACAGCCAGTGTGCGGCCGCGCCGACCACGACCAGCAGGACCGCCATGCCATACAGCAGCACCGGTGCGGCCGGTGCCAGCAGCGCCAGCAAGACGGCACGCTCGGCCGCGGATAGGGCGACGATGACCAGCACGGCAGCGGCGGCAAGCAGCGCCAGAGCGCCGGCGCACGCCGCCGCGATCCACAACAGCCGACCGGTCGCCGGCTTCATGCGCCCGCGGCCAGCAAGCGATCGATGGCGGCGATCAGATCCTGTGTCGAGAACGGTTTGGTCACGTACAGGTCGGCACCGAGCGACAAGCCCTTGCTCACCTCCGCCTCGCGCCCTTTGGCGGTGACCATCACGATCTTGATGTGCCGCCACTCGGGCCGCTCGCGCATCCGCTGGCACACTTCGTACCCGCTCTTGCCCGGCATCATGATGTCGATCAGCACCAGGTCGGGCTGGTACGACTCCACCAGCGCCAACGCCTCCTCGCCGTTGGTTGCCGAGCGGACTTCATAGCCGGCGCGCTTCAGCAGGAATTCCAGCGCCGTGACGATGTTCGGCTCGTCGTCCGCGATCAGGACCTTGCGTTTGTCTGCAGCCACGGCTCCTCCCTGTCCTCGCGTGCCGCGGCTGGCGCCGCGGCACGCGGCAGCGTGAACGAAAAACACGCGCCCGCGCCGTAGGTGCTTTCGACCCACAGGCGACCGCCGAAGTGCTCGATGATCTGGCGGCTGATATGCAGTCCCAAACCGGTGCCCGGCGGCTTCGCGGTCAGCGTATCGCCGACCTGGCGGAACTTGTCGAAGATGAATGGCTGATCCTCGGCGCGGATGCCGGGGCCGTTGTCGCGCACGTCCACGCGCACCGTGCCGTCGATTTCGCGCACCGTCACGTCGACGCGGCCGTGGCCGGCGGGGCTGAACTTCAGCGCGTTCGACAGCAGGTTCAGCAACACCTGCAGCAGGCGGTCGCTGTCCACTTCGACGACGGCCGCGCGCGCGGGCAGGTGAGCGTGGAGCGCCACGCCCTTGTCCTTGAACACCTGGCTCATCTGCGCGATGGCCTCGCTGGCGACGTCGCGCACGTCGGCGCGCGCGATGCGCCACTCGGCCCGCCCGGACTCGATCTTCGCCAGGTCCAGCACCTGGTTGATCAGCCGGGTCAAACGCTCCGTTTCGCGCGTGATGATGCCGAGGAACTTCTTGCGCTCGGCGAGATCGACCTTCGGATCAGCGAGCAGGATCTCCGAAAACGCGCGGATCGACGTCAACGGCGTGCGCAGCTCGTGCGTGACGGTCGAAATGAAGTCGTCCTTCAGCCGATCCAGCTCCTTCAGGCGCTCGTTGGCGGCGCGCAGCTCGGCGGTGGCGGCTTCCAGTTCGCGCGACTTCTGTTCCAGCTTGTGGCTGTAGAGGACCACCTGCGACGCTTCGTCCAGCAGTTCGCCGACTTCGTCCAGCGTCAGCGCCTCTTCCTTCGCCACCGACGCGACCATGATGCGCGCCGAAGCCGCGCCGATCGCGCCGGCCAGTTGCGTCTCGACGAAATGTACGAACTCGGCATCGGCTACCAGCTCCTCGTCCGGCCATTTGACGCCGGTCGCGCGTGCGTACTCGGCGAACGCGGCGTCGGCGCCGGCCACCCCGATGAAGCGCGCCAGCAGGCTATACAGGTCGCGCGCAGAGGCGGTGCCGCGCCAAAAACGGGCACCGCCCGATTCGCCGCGGAACACGTCGACGAACACGCTCGCCTGGCGGTGTTCGGCTGCGCTTTGGGTGTCCAGCAGTGACACGCCGACGTACAGGCCGAGGTTGGCGATCATGCTCCACAGCATCGCGTGCGTGATCTGGTCCAGCCCGGCGAGACCGAACAGCGCCAGCGGCTTCAGCAGCTCGATGCCGAACGGGCCGTCTTCCAGCAGGGAGATCGGCAGCCAGCCGGAGCGCGCAAACGCCGGCAGCAGCAGCGTGTACAACCAGACGCCGAAGCCGGCCAGCAGACCGGCGAGCGCGCCGCGCCGCGTGCCGCCTTTCCAGAAGATGCCGCCGAGAACGGCCGGCGCGAACTGCGCCACCGCGGCGAACGAGATCAGTCCGATCGAAACGAGCGCGTACGCCTCGCCGGCGAGGCGGAAGTACAGGTAACCGAGCAGCAGCACGACGACGATCGCCCAGCGGCGGATGCCGAGCAGCAGCCCCGTCAGGTCCGGGCGTTCCGCGAGCCGCAGGCGTTTCAGCCGCAGCAGCACCGGCATCACCAGGTCGTTGCACACCATGGTGGACAACGCGATCGTCTCCACGATGACCATCCCGGTGGCCGCCGACAGGCCGCCGATGAAGACCAGCAGCGCCAGCAGTTCCTGTTTTTCCGCCATCGGCAGCGTCAGCACGAACGTATCGGCATCGACATTGCCGGCGGGAAAGTGCAGGCGCCCGCCGAAGGCGATCGGCAGCACGAAGACATTGATCGCCAGCATATAGGCCGGGAATAGCCAGATCGCCTTCTTCAGATGTTTTTCGTCGAGGTTCTCGATCACGGCGACCTGGAACTGGCGCGGCAGGAACAGGATCGCCAGCATCGACAGGATCGTCAGCCAGACCCAACTGGCGTAGCCGCCAGCCACGCCCTCCAGCGGGGTGAGCAGGGGTGCCAGCTTGGGGTCGGCGGCGGCGCGGCCGAATACGTCGCCGAAGCCGTTGTAGATGCCGAACGTGACGAAGATGCCGACCGCGAGAAACGCCAGCAGCTTGACCAGCGACTCGAACGCGATCGCCGCCACCATGCCCTGGTGGTGCTCGGCCGCATCGAGGTGGCGCGTACCGAACGCGATCGTGAACAGCGCGAGGATCAGCGCCACCCACAGCGCGGTATCCGCCAGCACCGGCTGCGCGGCCACCTTGGCCGGCATCACGATCTCCGGGTACTGCACCAGGATCGTGAAGCTGTTGGAGACCGCCTTCAGCTGCAACGAGATGTAGGGAATGATGCCGATCACCGCGATGATCGTGACGACACCGCCCAGCAGCGCGCTCTTGCCGTAACGCGAGGCGACGAAGTCGGCCAGCGACGTGATGCGATTGCGTTTGGAGATGCGCAGGATCTTGCGCAGCACGACCCACCACAGCGCGATCATCAAGGTCGGCCCGAGGTAAATCGGCAGGAAGCCGATGCCGTCGCCGGCCGCGCGGCCGACGCTGCCGTAAAAGGTCCACGCAGTCGCGTATACCGCCAGCGACAGGCTGTAGATATACGGGTTGGCGATGACGGGGCGGCCGGCGTCCGCGCGCGTGTCGGCGTAATAAGCGATTGCGAACAGCAGCCCGAGGTAAGCGAACGAGATGACGACGATGACCCAGCCCTGGAGCATCGCGTTGACCCCGGTAGGGACTAGTCTCCGCCGCGCTCCACCGTCAGCGCCAGCAGCGCGATCAACAGCGCCCAAGCGACGAAGATGTAGGCATACAGGACCGGAATGCCGAGCAAGGTGGCGGGGACGTTGAACAGTGCCAGGATCGGGTAATTGAACAGCAGGCAGCCCAGCATGCACAGGGCGACCAGACGCGGTGCGCGCTTCTCCGGTTCGGGCATTGGTGCCATCCCTCCTGGGGTGCGGTCGGCGCTAAAGTAAGCGCCGCTGCGCGGCGTTGTCAAACGGGCGCATCAACGCGTGCGCGTCTTCAGCAACCGCTGCTGCTCGCGCTTCCAGTCCTTCTCCGCTTCCGCTGCCCGCTTCTCGTACTGGCGCTTGCCTTTCGCGAGACCGAACTCGAGCTTGATGCGCCCGTGCTTGAAGTGCAGGTCGAGAGGGACCAGCGCGTAGCCGGCGCGCTCGACCTTGCCGATCAGGCGGCGAATCTCGGCCGCCTTCAGCAGCAGCTTGCGCGTGCGCGTCGGATCCGGGTGCACGTGCGTCGACGCCGTCTTCAGCGGCGTGACGTGCGCGTTCAGCAGCCACAGCTCGCCGTCGCGCACGATCACATACGCTTCCTTCAGATGCACCTGGCCAGCCCGGATCGCCTTGACCTCCCAGCCTTCGAGCACCAGACCCGCTTCGAAGCGCTCTTCGATCGCGTAATCGTGAAAGGCTTTCTTGTTCTGGACGATCGACATGCGCGGCGCACCTAAAATGGATCTTAGCAATGCAACCGTCCGCATCCGATCGCATGCGCGTGTGCGTCGTGTACTGCCCGCCGGGCACCGTGTGGCAACGCGAGGTGGAGCTCCAGGAAGGCGCCACGGTACGCGCCGCGCTCGCCGCCTCGGAGGTGCTGGCAGCGTTTCCGGCCCTCACGCTCGAGCGCATCGACGTCGGCGTGTTCAACCGCCCGCGCGCCTTGGATGCGCCGCTGGCCGACGGCGATCGGGTCGAGATCTACCGGCCGCTCGAGATCGACCCCAAAGAGGCGCGGCGCCGGCGGGCCGAACTGCGCCGGCGGCGCACGCAGCGTTAGGGAACCTCTGAAAGAC
>DATLZG010000228.1:0-3355 GCA_035574095.1 Burkholderiaceae bacterium
CCGCGCGCCCGTACACCTCGCCGCCCGTCCACAGCAAGCCGTAGTGGCGCGCGCCCTCGATCTTGACCACGCGCTTCAGCTCCGCCGGCACCGCGCGCGCTTCCCGATACAGCCGGTCGCTCATCGTGTGCGGCACGACGCGGTCCTCGGTGCCGTGGATGAACAGCAGCGGTTCCGTGACCGCACGGATGCGTGCGGCCGAATCGAAATCCTGAGTGACCAGCCAGGTGATGCCCGGTATCCAGCCCCACTTCGAGTGCCGCACGACATCGGCGATGCTGGTGAACGACGACTCGACGATCACGCCGGCGATGCCGTCGCGCTCGGCGGCCAGCGCGATCGCCAGCGCGCCGCCCAGGCTGTAGCCGTACAGGAAGCGTTTACTGGCGTCCGGCTCGCGGCGTAGCAGCTCCGCGAAGGCCGCGCGCGCATCCTGAAGCGCGCTGTCTTCGCTCGGCAGCCGCGGGCTGGAACGGCCGAAGCCGCGGTAATCGATCGCCAGCACATGGAATCCCAAGGCGTGCCAGCGCTCGATGCGCGACAGACTGCCGCTCAGATTGCGCCGCGCGCCGTGTAGAAAGAGCACCGTCGGCGCATCGCGCCGCGGCGCCGGCCAATACCAAGCGTGGACCGTCTCTCCATTTTCCAGCGTCAGGTCGAAGGCCTCCACGCCGGGCGGTGGATCGTCGGCGCCGAAGCGCTTGGCCGCCTCGGCCTGGAAAATCGCCTGCCGCTGCCAGGTATCGAGCGTGGCGCAGCCGCTCGCCGCGGCCGCCGCAATGGCGGCCAGCGCGATCCATCGTGCGGGCACTCGGAGCATCGAGCGGATTCGATCGCACACTCGCCGCGCGGTTCCCGATCGATTGCGCGCCTCACCGTCCGCGCCGCAGCCGCCGCACGACCCATGGCAGCAGCAACAACGCGGCCGTGATCGCCAAAATCGTCGCCGCCAGCGGCGAGGTGAAGAACACGGTCGGATCGCCCTGGCTGATCGACAGCGCGCGGCGGAACTGCGATTCCGCCAGCGGCCCGAGGATCAGCCCGATCACCGCCGGCGCCACCGGAAAATCCCAGCGCCGCATCATGAAGCCGAGCAAGCCGAATACGTACAGCGTGACCAGATCGACCGCCGACTGATGCAAGCTGTACGCGCCCATCGTCGCGAACACCAGGATGCCGGCGTACAGCAGCGGCTTCGGGATCGCGAGCACGCGCACCCAAATGCCGATCAGCGGCAAATTGAGCACCAGCAGCAGCACGTTACCGACGTACAGGCTGGCGATCAGCGCCCACACCAATGAAGCCTGCGACTGAAACAGCAGCGGCCCGGGCTGGATGCCGTAGTTCTGGAACGCCGCCAGCAGGATCGCCGCGGTGGCGGACGTCGGTATGCCCAGAGTGAGCAGCGGTACCAGCACGCCGGTCGAGGCGGCGTTGTTCGCCGCTTCCGGACCGGCCACACCTTCGATCGCGCCGCGGCCGAACTCCTCCGGGTGTTTGCTCAGCTTCTTCTCCGCCGCGTAGGACAGAAACGTCGGAATCTCGGTGCCGCCCGCGGGAATGGTGCCGAACGGAAAGCCGATCGCGGTGGCGCGCAGCCACGCCGGCCAGGATCGCTGCCAATCGCTGCGCGACATCCAAAGGGAGCCGCTGAGCTTTTCCTTGGTCTCCTGCAGGCGGCTCTGGTAGGCGACCACGTACAGCGCCTCGCCGACCGCGAACAGGCCGACCGCCAGCACCACGACATCGATGCCGTCCAGCAACTCCGGCACGCCAAACGCAAAGCGCTGCTGCCCGGTCTGTTCGTCAATCCCGACCAGCCCCAGCAGCAAGCCGACGAACAGCATCGCCAGCCCGCGCACGGTGGACGCGCCGAGCACCGCGGCCACGGTGACGAACGCGAACACCATCAGCGCGAAGTACTCGGCCGGGCCGAACTGCAGGGCGAGTTCCACCACCAGCGGCGCCAGCAAAGTCAGCAGCACGGTGGCGATCGTGCCGGCGACGAAAGAGCCGATCGCCGCCGTCGCCAAGGCCGGGCCGGCGCGGCCGGCTTTCGCCATCCTGTTGCCTTCGAGCGCGGTGGCGATGGAGGCCGACTCGCCGGGCGTGTTGACGAGGATCGTGGTCGTGGAGCCGCCGTACATCGCGCCGTAGTAGATGCCGGCGAACATGATCAGCGCCGCCGTCGGATCCAGCTTGACCGTCACCGGCAGCAGCATCGCCACCGTCAGCGCCGGTCCCACACCCGGCAGCACGCCGACGAAGGTCCCCAACGTGACGCCGACCAGCCCCCAGAACAGATTCGTCGGCGTCAGCGCCACACCGAAGCCGGACAGCAAGGCCTGCCAAGTTTCGAGCATCTCAAATGCCCGCGCCGCCGAGCAGCGGATGCAGCCACCCGGCCGGTAGGTTGACGTTCAGAAAACGCACGAAGAAAAGAAAGATCGCCAGCGCGATCGCGCCGCCGATCGCCGCATCGCGCAGCGGCCGCACGCTGCCGAAGCCGCGCGCCACCAAGACGAACAGCACGGTCGCCGCGATCACGAACCCGGCGCGATTGATCAGCACCATGTGCGCGAACAGCCCCGCCGTCACCCACAGAAAGCCGGGCGCGTAGAAGGCGTGCTCGCCGCGCTCGGCCGGATCGTCCGGCGCCGCGCGTCGCCACCCGCCGGTGGCCACCTCCGCCAGCAACCAAAGACCACAGAGGATCAGCCCGCCGCTGACCACGGCGGGCATGAAGTTGGGGCCGATGCCGGAATAGCCGCCCGCGCCCGGCAGGCGCGCGGTGGTGAGCGCCGCGCCGATGCCGAGCGCCAGCACGCCGGCCGAAAGCAGCCACTGGGCGAGCCGGCCGCGCATCGGCGCCGTACTACTTCTTCAGGCCCAGCGATTCGATGATGCCGCCGACCCGCTTGATGTCTTCGTCCAGAAAAGCCTTGAACTCGTCGCCGCCGAGATACCAGGGCGTCCAGCCGGTCTTCGCGAGCGTGTCTTTCCAGGCCTGCGTCTCGGTGGCCGCCTTCACGGCCTTGACCAGCGCGTCGCGCTGCGCGGCGCTGATGCCCGGCGCGCCGAAGATGCCGCGCCAGTTGCCGAGCACCACATCGACGCCCTGTTCCTTCAACGTCGGAATGCCCTCCTCCCGCGCAGGGCCGGACACGGCGAGCGCGCGCATGCGCCCGGCCTTGATGTGTTCGGAAAACTCGCCCAGCCCGGAGACGCCCGCTGTCACGTGCCCGCCGGCGATCGCGGCGATCGCCTCGCCGCCGCCTTTGAACGGCACGTAGTTGATCTTTGCGGGATCGACGCCAACGGCCTTCGCGATCAGACCGACCAGGATATGGTCGGT
>DATLZG010000229.1:0-2443 GCA_035574095.1 Burkholderiaceae bacterium
TTGGGCGGCGCCGCGGGGGCGGCGGCCGCGGGCTTCGCCGCCGCCTTGGCGTCGGTGTCGAGCGTGGCGATCGTTTCGCCGGAGACCACGGTACTGCCGTCGGGTTTGACGATCGACGCAAGCACACCGGAAGCCGGGGCGGGGACTTCGAGCACCACTTTGTCGGTCTCGACTTCGATCAACACTTCGTCCGCTTGGACTGTGTCGCCCGGCTTCTTCTTCCACTGCAGCAACGTCGCCTCGGCGACGGATTCCGAAAGCTGCGGGACTTTCACTTCGACGATGGACATCGGTTCGCTCTTTGAAATCTGGGGACGAAAAGGGACCGCGATCAGCCGGCACGGCGCGCCGGCTGGCGGCCGTCACTTGTTGAGAACGAGCCCTTTGAGCTTGGCGAAGGCGGCGTCGATCAGCGCCTTCTGCTGCTCGATGTGCTTGGCGTAATAGCCGACCGCGGGCGATGCGGACGCCGGGCGGCCGGCATAACCGAGCTTCTGACCTTCGGCCATGTTCTCCAGCAAATGGTGCTGCACGTAGAACCAGGCGCCCTGATTTTGCGGTTCGTCCTGACACCACACCAGCTCGGCCAGGTTCGGATACTTCTTCAGCTCGGTCGCCAGCGCCTTGTGCGGGAACGGGTACAACTGCTCGATGCGCAGGATCGCCACGCCCTCCTCGCCGCGTTCGCGCCGCGCGTGTACGAGGTCGTAGTACACCTTGCCCGAGCACAGGATCGCGCGCTTCACTTTCTTGGCGTCGATGGCCTCGATCTCGCCGAGCACGGTCTCGAATTCGCCGCGCGCCAGAGCCGCGAGCTCCGACGCCGCGTCCTTGTGCCGCAGCAGCGACTTCGGCGACATGATCACCAGCGGCTTGCGGAACGGCCGGATCATCTGCCGGCGCAGCAGGTGGAAGATCTGTGCCGCCGTGGTCGGCTGCGTGACCTGCATGTTGTTGTCGGCCGACAGCTGCAGGAAGCGCTCCAGCCGCGCCGACGAGTGCTCGGGGCCCTGCCCCTCATAGCCGTGCGGCAGCATCAGCACCAAACCCGACTGCCGTCCCCACTTGACCTCGCCGGAGCTGATGAACTGGTCGATCACGACCTGTGCGCCGTTGGCGAAATCGCCGAACTGCGCTTCCCAGATCACCAGCGCGTTCGGTTCGGCGGTCGAGTAGCCGTACTCGAAGCCGAGCACCGCTTCTTCCGACAGCACCGAGTCGATCACCAGAAACGGCGCCTGTTTCTCCGACACATGCTGCAGCGGGATGTACGTGCCTTCGTCCCAGCGCTCGCGGTTCTGGTCGTGCAGCACCGCGTGTCGATGCGAGAACGTGCCGCGGCCGGAGTCCTGCCCGCTGATGCGCACCGGATAGCCGCTTGCCACCAGCGACGCGAACGACAGATGCTCGGCCATGCCCCAGTCGACCGGCAGCTTGCCCTCGCCCATCGCGCGCCGATCGGCGATCACCTTCTCGACCAGCGGGTGCAGCTTGAAGTTCGCCGGCACGGTCGTGATGCGTTCGGCCAGCCGCTTCAGCTCCGCCAGCGGCACCGCGGTGTCGGCGTGGTCGGTCCACTTGCGGTTCAGGAACGGCGCCCAGTCGACCGCGTACTTGCTCTTGTAGTTGGTCAGCACCGGATCGTGCGTGTGGCGGCCCTCGTCCATCGCCCGCCGGTAATCCTTGACCATTTGCTCCGGCTCGTCGGCGCCGAGCACGCCGAGCGCGACCAGCTTGTCCGCGTACAGCTTGCGCGTGCCGGGGTGCTGGCCGATCTTCTTGTACATCAGCGGCTGCGTGACGGCCGGCGTGTCCTGTTCGTTGTGGCCGAGACGGCGGAAGCAGACGATGTCGATCACGACATCCTTCTTGAACTCCTGCCGGTATTCCATCGCCAGCTGCGCACACAGCACGACCGCCTCCGGGTCGTCGCCGTTGACGTGCAGCACCGGCGCTTCGATCATCTTGACGACATCGGTGCAGTACAGCGTCGAGCGCGTATCGCGCGGATCGGAGGTGGTGAAGCCGATCTGGTTGTTGATCACGATGTGCACGGTGCCGCCGGTCTTGTAGCCGCGCGTCTGCGCCAGGTTCAGCGTCTCCATCACGACGCCCTGCCCGGCGAACGCGGCATCCCCGTGCACCAGTACCGGCAACACCTTCTCGCGCTTGCCGTCCCCGCGCCGCTCCTGCCGCGCCCGCACCGAGCCCTCGACGACCGGATCGACGATCTCCAGATGCGACGGATTGAACGCCAGCGACAGGTGCACCGGTCCGCCCGGTGTGGACACGTCGCTGGAAAAGCCCATGTGGTACTTGACGTCGCCGGCCGGCAGATCGGCGCTCTTGCCTTCGAACTCGGCGAACAGATCCTTCGGCATCTTGCCGAGCGTGTTGACCAGCACGTTCAGCCGGCCGCGGTGCGCCATGCCGATGACGACTT
>DATLZG010000230.1:0-6810 GCA_035574095.1 Burkholderiaceae bacterium
GCGGCGTGTTGCCTTCGTCGGGGCGCGCGCAAACCTTGCTCGCCGGCAGCGGCATCTGCATGCCGCCCATTTGCACGGTGAGCGCGTAGTCCCACTCCTCGCCCTTGGGTTGCGCCGATGCCGGCGCAGCGGCTGCACACGCCAGCGCCGCCATTGCCGCCCACCACCTGCTGCTGGAACTGACCATGGGTTTCCCTCCTGTTGTTGCGTCGTGCGTCAGAACACCGAGCGGTCGAAGCCGCCACTGGCCGTCGCGCTCGCGCCGGCGTTCCAGCTCCAGGTGCCGCCGAGGTTGGTACTGACCTGCGTGCCCGCACCGGCGACGGTACTGCTCACGCTCGCGCCGATATCGCCTTCGAGCCTCACGTCGGTGATGCCGCCGCGGTCGAACTCGATGCCGACCGCGGCGCTTGCATCCAAGCCCACTTCGAGCGGCCCGGCCACCACGCTCGTGCCGACGCCGGCGCCCACCCGCACGCCGCCGCGCGCCAGACCCTGGTCGTCGAACTCGCTGCGGCCGGAGACGGACACGCCCTTGATGGTGACCGCGGCCGAAGCGCTCAAGACGCGGTCCGTGTTCAGGTCCTCGCTCCATTGCGCGGTGAACGGCGCCACGATCGGATCGAACGTCGTGTCCATGCGGTTGCAGCGCACGTCGATGCGGCCAAAGCCGGGCACCGTGAGGCTCACGATGTGCTGACAGTTCAGTTCGTCGAAGTCGGCCAGCTTGTGGCTTTTCCCTACGCGCTCGGACTTCACGCAGAAGCCGTAGCGGCCGAGCAGTCCGTTGCCGTCCTCCGCGCTCGGACTCAGCGACTTCAGAAGCGCCAGGAACTCGGCCCTGAACGACAGCACCGCGAATTCGAACGACTGGGTCGTCGAGGTGAACTGCTTCAGGTAGAGCACCTCGTTGGCGTGGCGGCGATAGGCGCCGAGCAGCTCGTTGTTGGCGCGCTCTCGCAGCGCGGCCGAAGCATCGAAGTAGGCGTCGACCGGCGGGCGGATCTCCGCGCACGAGTACTGGTAGCCGCCCGGCACGTTGCGGTAGCGCGCCTCGCCCGCCGCGTGGATCGCTTCGAGCTGCTCGTCCCGGCGCCGCCGGAGCTGGTCTTCCTTGCGCAGCAGGTCGGCGTAGGTCTCCTGCGCCTTTTTCTGGTGGCCGAACGCAGCGTCGGGACTCAGCTTGAGCATGCGCTCGGCCTTGGCCGACAGCGGGCTGCGGAGGATGACTGCCCTATCGCCCAGCCAGGGCGCGGTCTTGCCCAGCGCGTTGATCTGTGCCTCGACTTTGGCGTACGCCGAGCTAACCTGCTCGCGAAACGCCGCCCATGCCGTCAAGGCCGCAGGCAGTTCCGCGAGACTGCGCGGATACGGCGGCGTGGTGAACTTCGACAGGCCGAGCGCGTCGGACGGCAGTTTCATCGTCCAGCGCAGCTCGCCGGGCGCGAGCTTGCCGCCGAGCTTGTTCAGGCGTCGCTCCTTGCCCTCGCTGTACCCGCCGGCGATCGCCTTGCGCATCGAGGCCTGCGCCGCCGCCCGGTCGCCGCGCGCTTGCTCGATGCGCGACTGCGTGACGTTGGCCTGCGGGTGGTTGGGCGCGCGGGCGAGCGCCAGCGTCAACGCGCGCTCGGCCTCTTTCAGCTCACCGAGTTCGAACCACGCCTGGCCCAGGTTGTTCAGCACGGTCGCGTTGTTCGGATAACGGGCGTCGAGCGTGATCAGGATCGGCAGCGCCGCGTGGCCCGCCTTGTGCATCGTCAGCAGGGCGGCGAGGTTGTTCAGGTCCTGCGCCGAGCCCCTCGCCTGTGCGGCCTTGCCCATCAGGTAGGTCGCCTCGGGCCACGCGCCCCAGGCGGCCAGGCCGTTGGCGGTGGCGGCGAGCTTTGCCGCGACGTCGCCGCCCTGCTGCCGCAGCGCGCGTTCGATCGCCTGTGCGCGCTGGCGCGCGGCAGCCGACAGCGCCTGCGCGAGCTTCGGCTGCAAGGTCTCGACATACGCCTTGAGCTGCGCGCCGGTCAGCGGCGTCCGGGGAACCTTGGCGATGCGCGCGGCGTCGCGCCGGGGCACGCCGACGTCGCTTTCGGACCCGACCGCCGCCCGCGCTGCAAACTCGCGCTGCGTCTGCTCGAGCATCTTGCGCTGCTCGGGCGTGAGCTTTTGCATCTGCTCGCGCATCGTGCGCATCGCCTCTTCCATCTCTTTGGGAGAAGGCATCTGCGCGGCGGCGGGCAGCGCACCGCAGACGCCCGCCGCGAGCAGCGCGGCACAGAGGGGCAGCGAGACCGGCCAGGGCATGATCGATCTGTCTACGTCAGCGGCCGAACAGACTGCGCAGCTTGCCGACTGCCTCTTTGGCCTTGTCTGCGGCGCTTTGCGCAGCGTCGGGTGTCGGCGCAGGTGTCGGCGCGGGCGCAGGTGGAGCGGCGGGCGCCGCATCCGGCTCGCGCTTGGCGGCAGGCGTCGAAGAAGGCGCCGCGGCGACGGGGGCCGAACCGACACGCCAAGCGGCGGGCGGCGGCTCCTGCGGCAGCGGCTGCTCGATAAGCGACTGCAGCCGAGCACGATCGAAGGCCGCGAGCAGCGCGTCGCGCTGCGCGCCGGTGCCGCGCGGGCCGCCGACGATCGCCTGCAGGCCGTGCACCTTGAAGCGGAAACCCGACGGCGGCGGCACCGCGCCCAGGCGAAGTTCGGCCTCCTCACTGCGCACGGTCGGGCCGAAGCCGTTGGCTTCGAGCTTCACCTGCAAGTCATCCGACGACGGCGGCAGATCGAGCCGGCGCGCCTCCAGTTCCTCCAATTGAGTCTTGACCGATTGGAGGTGGCGGTTGCGCACCGCTCGCCCCTGCTCTTCGAATGCGCTTGCCTCGCGGTACTTCTGCGAGGCAAGCGCTTTGTCGCCGGCCTTTTCCGCACGCCGCGCGTCACGGAAGGCTTCCTGCCGCTGCGCCTCGAGGGAGTCGAACTCCTGCTTGAGCGACGGCGGCAGCGTCTGCAGGGACTTGATCTGCGCCTCGAGCTGGGTGCGCTCGCGCGCGACGCGCTCGGCCTCCGCCTGCGGCAGCGCGTAGCGGTAGGTTGCCAGTGCCGATGCGCGCACCTCGCCCTCCGGAGTGTCGCGGCAGAGCGAATTGACGTGCGCACGCGGCGTGGCGGTGAGCGCCATGTGCGGCGGCGCGGCCGGCAGCGCTGCCAGCAGCGAAGCCTGCAGCCGCGCGATGAAATCGCGCTCCTTTGCCGTCGCGTCGCGCACGACGCAGTCCGCGCTCGCGGCTTGTGCGAACACCAGAACCCCGGCGGCTATCCAGTACCGCGATTGCACGCGGGGGCGAGAAACGACGAATGCGCCTGTCATCTTGGCCCTCATGTCTTCGGGATACGGCGGCTCGGGCTGGAGACCGCGCCCCAGGGTCCTCACCTCTGCTTGGCGCGGCTGCGCTGGACCTCGAGATCTTCGAGATCGTCGTCGCCGCCGCGCGCGCCGGGTTTGCGACGCAGGCTCTCCTTGCTTGCCTGCGCCTTGGACTTGGCGCCGATGTATAGGTCGTCTTCGGTCTGCGTCCCGGGCCCCCGGGCCGAGGGTTTGGCAGCGCGCTTGGCCGCCGCCTCCGGCTTGGCTTGGGGGGTGTCGGCCGCCCCGACCGTGCCGGCCAGAGCCAGCGACAAAGACAGCGCCAAGGCGGTCACTCGCGTCATCATCGTTCCCCCTTTCGACCCATGCCGCCGCGCATTGCAGCCAGGGCACGGATCCAGTCGAAGTTGCGATGACCGCTTTGTACGAGCCGCCGCGTCACACGTGCGTTACGCGCGTTCGCGATCGCCGGAAGAGACAGCCGGCGCGCGCGGCGCGCCGGGTACGCGCTCGCGCGCGCCTACTTCAGCCGCGTCGCCAGCGTCAACAACTCGCGATTGACCGGGTTGCGGTGCAGGAAGCTGTCGCGGAACTCGGCGGGAACGTGGTCGCGCGCGAGCGTATCGACCCAGTCGCAACCCTGCTTGATCTGCTCTGCCGCCTCCGCCTCGCGGCCCAGCGCCAGCAGCACTCGCGCGGCCGTCAGCCACAGTTCCGCGCGGTATTGGCTGTCCGCACAGTAGTCCTGCGCCAGGCGCAAAGCGGCCTCCACATGCGGCAAAGCCCGCGCGGCGGCGCGCTGCGCGAGCGCGCACTGCGCGGCGCGCACGTGTGCTGCCATCGCCATCCCGAAACGTTCGCGTGCGTTGGCCCACGCGGCGAGCGAGGTCGCCATCGCCTCGCCTTCCTCGGGCGGCACGCCCGCAGTGGCAAAGAGCGTGGCGATGCGGTACGCGCCGTTTTCCGGATCGTTCTTCAGCAAATCCAGCGCCTGCCGGAACAGCGCGCGCGCCTCCTGGCGGCGATCGCCCGAAGACAAGCGGGCCGCCTCCGCGCGCACCACGGTCCACATGGCCCGCGTACGCGGCGGTTCACCCGCGGGCTCTCGCGCCAGCAGCCGCGCTGCGCGCGCCGGCTGGCCGAGTTGCAGGTAGGCCAACGCGAGCCGGTGCGCGGCGGCGAACCACCAATACGTTGACCCTGCCGCCTGAAACGCCGCCAAGGCCGTCTCGAAGAGCGGCAATGCCTCGCTGAAATGCCCGAGATCCCGCAGCCGATGCGCCAGCATCAGCTGCGATTGCATCGGCCGCCCCGCGGGCGGTTCGTCGCCTCGCATCAAGTCGACGGCTTGCCGTCCAAGCGCGACGGCGCGCTGCACCCGTCCCACCTTGGCGTGCGCGCTCGCCAGGTTCGACATCGCTTCCGCCAGAGCCGCCGTCGCGTCATGCTCGCGCGCAATCGCGCACGCCGTCTCGAATGCCTGAATCGCCGCGCCGAGCCGGCTCGTCTGATCAAGGGCGACGCCCAGCGCGATGTAGTACTCGCAGCGCTCGCAGGGACCCGCGTTTGCATCCACCCATTCGCGGATCGGCTCGAGCAATTGCAGGGCGTCGGCGGCGCGTTGCTGGTCGCAGAGATTTCCGGACAGCGGTAGCGTGAAGCGCATCTCCGCGTCCTGGTCATTGCTCGCGCGCGCCAAGTCGAGCCCGCGCCGGGCCACCGCCACGGCCTCTGCCGTATCGCCGCGATGCGTCAGCACGTGCAGCAGCGCCAGCGCCGCGCGGACTCGCTGGCCATCGGTGACGGCGGCCGCTTCGGCAGCACGCGCGCTGGCGAGGGTCTCCTCCCCGAGATCGCAGTAGATCAAGGCATGTACACGCGCCAGCAGCGCCTCGAAGCGTGCGCCCGTATCACCGAGGCGGTCGAAGCAGGCCACCGCGCGTTCGAGCAGTGCCGCCTGTTCCCGCCAGCGGCGAGCGCGCCCGGCCTCCGCCGCGCACTGCACCAGCGCCATTCCCGCCGGGTGCCACTGTTCGGAGGCGAGACAGTGCTCGGCGATGCGCACCACCGGACCACCACGCTCTCCCAGATAACGCGCCAGCTCCGCATGCAGTTCGCGCGCCACCGGCGCCGGCACCGACGCCCGCGCCGCCTCCGCGATCAGATCGTGCGCAAACGCGCCGTCGCGGAACACCTGCGCGGCCTCCAGTTCGGCCCACGCGTCGGCCAGATCGATCGGCCGCACACCGAGCACGTGCGCGGCCAACTCCACCGAGAAATCCTGCCCGGCGATCGCCGCGCAGCGCGCCAGGCGGACGGCCTCCGGCGACAGCCGTCCGATACGGCGTTCGATCAGCGCGCCGACGCTTGCCGGCGCCGGCAGGCGCGCCTCGGAGGCCACACCCTGCGCCAGCCACGACTTCAGCGTCTCCAGCAGGAACAGCGGATTGCCGCCGGTCTGGCGCAGCAGTTGCGGCGCGACGCGTTTCGCGTCGATGCCGGGCAGCGCCAGCGATTCGACCAGTTCCGCGATCGCCGCTTCCGTCAGCGGGGCGAGCTCGACCACCGTGGCGCGCTCGCGCACGACCTCGAGCAGCGACCTTGCGGCAGCCCCCAACTCCGCCGGCCGCGCGGCGAACACCCAGCGCAGCTCGGCCGCACCGAGCAGGTATTGGATCAATTCGACGCTGGCGTCGTCGGCAAAGTGCAGGTCGTCGACGATCACTCCGTGCAAGCTCTCGCGCTGCGCCGCCAGGGCCGCCGCCACCGCGTTGTAGAAGCGCGCCCGCTCGGCGTCGGAGCGGATCGGCTCGGCCTCGCCAAGCTCGGGCAACAGGCGGGCGAGTTCTTTCCTTACGCCGGCCTCCAGCGCCGCGATGCGCTCGCGCGCAAGCTGTCGCAGCAAACGCGCAATCAGCGCGTAGACGACGCGCTCGTCGCCCGGGCGCGCCCCCACCAGCAGCACCGGTTGACGCACCTGGGCGAGATCGGTGACGAGCCGCGTCTTGCCCATACCGGCCTCGCCGAGCACGAACGCCGTTTGACCCCGCTGCCACGCAAACTGCAGCGCCTCCCATTCGGCGTCGCGGCCGACGAGCCGCGGCGGACGCAACACCGTCAGCGGCGCGACCCGCGCCGCCGGCAGCCGCTGCGCCGACGCCGATGTCAGCAGCGCGCGCAACGCCTCGGTCTCCGCCGAGGGCCGCGCCTTCAACTCGACCTTCAGGAGCTCGCGGCACCGTTCGTAGGCGGCAAGCGCCGCCGCCGTGTCGCCGCGCAGGTAATGCAGCCTGATCACGCGCCGGTGCGCGTGCTCGGACAGCGGATCGAGCGTCACCAGCGCATGCGCGTGCTCGAGCGCGGCCGCCAGATCGCCCTCGGCTTCGGCTCGCGTAATCGCGGCATCGAGTCCATCGACGCGCGTGCGGCGACGCCGCTCGCGCCTTTCCTCCAGCCACTCG
>DATLZG010000231.1:0-2697 GCA_035574095.1 Burkholderiaceae bacterium
CCGCCGGCGCCAGCGTCGAGGCGACCAAGCGCGGCTCGCGCCCCGCCTCGAACTGGATGAACGACACGTGCAGCTCGGTGAGCCGCTGCAGGTCGGTGGCGAGCGCGTCGTCGATCTGCACGCCGAGCGCGATCCAACCGACCGGCTGCGGCGCCAGCACCGGCACGATGACGAGTTGATACGCGTGGCCGTCGACCAGCGCCAACGACGCGCTGTGGCCATCGCGGCGCGCAGCCTCGATCAGCGCCGGCAGAGGAAACTCGCGGCCGCGGCGCGGCGCGCCGGCGGTGTCGGCGACGACGACGCCCTTGGCGTCGAGCAACAGCATCAGGTCGGCGCCGACGCGGCTGCCGTGGCTGCGCAGCACGGTTTCGATCGGCGCCGGATCGCGGCCCGCCGCGGCGGCGCGCAGCGTCGCATCGGCCGCCAGCAGCGACGCCGTCTGGATCAGTTGCGCGCGCTTGTCCTCCAGCAGGCGACGGAAGATGCGCTCGCCGACCGCCAGCTCCTGGCCGATCTTGGCCTGCGCGGCGCGGTCGTTGACGACGTTCACCAGTGCGAACGCAATCGCCTGCACCAGCGCGACCAGGATCGCGAAGGCGACGATGATGCGCGTGCGCAGGCGGCGGAAGCGCAGCAAGGCGGTCCTCGTCAGGGACGGTGCCGCCCCCCGCGAGGGGACGAAATGGGCGCGCGCAGCGCGCAGGCGAAAGTCGATCGGCGCACGGAAACGCAGGCGGCCCGCCAAGGACCGCCATGCCAGCAGCGAAGATATCGGCCGCGCCGGGCGCGATCCTGTTTACAAGGGCCGCGTTGCGCCCTCTTTTCCCGGATTCGCCGGGGTCAAGTTCCGCGCGCGGTCGCCCGTGATTCGCCGTCGTCGTCCGGCCGCCGCGGTCGGCTCACTGCACGCGTTGGCTCAATTCGCCGCTGCGGTACTTCTGCGCCATCACTTCGAGCGGCAGCGGCTTGATCTTCGGCGCTTGCCCGGCGCAGCCGAACTGGAGATAGCGCTCGCGGCAGATCGCCTTGGCCGCCTCGCGCGCTGGCTTCAGGAACTCGCGCGGGTCGAACTTGCCGGGATTCTCGGCCAGGAACCTGCGCACCGCCGCCGTCATCGCCAGGCGGATGTCGGTGTCGATGTTGACCTTGCGCACGCCGTGCTTGATCGCCTCCTGGATCTCCTCCACCGGCACGCCGTAGGTCTCTTTCATCTGGCCGCCGTACTTGCGAATCTCGGCCAGCAGGTCCTGCGGCACGCTGGACGAGCCGTGCATGACCAGGTGCGTGTTCGGAATGCGGCGATGGATTTCCTTGATGCGGTCGATGGCCAGGATGTCGCCGGTCGGCTTGCGCGTGAACTTGTAGGCGCCGTGGCTGGTGCCGATCGCGATCGCCAGCGCGTCGAGCTGCGTGCGCTTGACGAAGTCCGCCGCCTGGTCCGGATCGGTCAGCAGCATGTCGCGCGTCATCGTGCCTTCGGCGCCGTGGCCGTCCTCTTTGTCGCCCTTCATCGTCTCCAGCGACCCGAGGCAGCCCAATTCGCCTTCGACCGACACGCCGACCGCGTGCGCCATGTCCACGACCTTCTTCGTCACCTGCCAGTTGTACTCGTAGTCGGCGACCGTCTTGCCGTCTTCGCGCAGCGAGCCGTCCATCATCACGGACGAGAAACCGAGCTTGATCGCCGATTCGCACACCGCCGGCGACTGGCCGTGGTCCTGGTGCATCGCGATCGGGATGTTCGGGTACGACTCGACCGCCGCCTGGATCAGATGCTTGAGGAACAGCTCGCCGGCGTACTTCCGCGCGCCGGCCGAGGCTTGCATGATCACCGGCGCCTGCACCTCGGCGGCAGCCTCCATGATCGCCTGCACCTGTTCGAGGTTGTTGACGTTGAACGCCGGCACGCCGTAGCCGTTCTCGGCGGCGTGGTCGAGCAGTTGTCGCATCGACACCAAAGCCATGGATTCCTCCTGTGGACGTGGATCAACGAATCGACTTCAGCGAACGGACCTACGGCCCGCGCACCCCGCCGCGGACCAGGGGTGCGCGCCGCAGGCGGGCGCCCGATACCGCAAGGCTCACCACGGCGCCTCGACAGCCGTCGGCAGCGTCCCCACCGCCGTGCGCGCGCCGGTGCGCAGCAGGCGGTGCGCCGCTTCGAGCGCGACGTCGCGCCCGCTGCGCAGGTCGGCGAGCGTCGGGTTCACGCGCACCGCGGGCGTGAGCGGAAAGCCTTCCAACCGCGCGCCGTGCGCGGACAGAAACCCGGTCTCGGCAATGCGCACGCCGCCACCGTCGGGCAGCACGTACTCGGCGCGCACGCCGACCACGCAGCCGCAACTCGGCTCCCCCACCAGCAATGCGCCGCGCTGCTCGGCCAGTGTCACCGCGGCGAGTTCCGCCGCGCTCGCGCTGCGGCCGTCGATCAGCACCGCGAGCGGCTGCGTCAGCGGCGTGCGCGCCCCGGCACCGCGCTCCGGGCCGACCCGCAGGTGCGCGACCTGCTGCGCACGCGCGTTGCCGCGATCGCGGCGCAGACTGCGCAACGCGAGTCGATCGTCCGGCAGAAAGCAGCCGGCGAACCAGCGGAACATCTCCAGCAGGCCGCCGCTGTTGCCGCGCAGATCGACGATCACTGCGCTGGCCCGCACCGCCTCGTCGAGCGCGGCCTCCAGTTCGCTCTGCAGCTCG
>DATLZG010000232.1:0-2560 GCA_035574095.1 Burkholderiaceae bacterium
CTGGGCAAGGGGGACTTGACCGGATTCGAAAGGTGCGCATGCGCGCGCGGCCGCCGTACCGCGACGCGGGCGAAATGCGGTCGCGCCGAACGCGCGTGCCGGTCAGGCCGGCGCGTCCGCGGCGAGATGGCGCAGCAGCGCCTCCAGCGCGCCGTTGCCGGCGCGTTCGCGGCGCGCGCAGATCAGCATGCGCCGTTCGGCCCAGGGCTCGGGCAGCGGGCGCACCGCCAGCCCCATGCCGTGGGCGAACTCGGCCGCCGCCTGTTGCGGCAGCAGACCGATACCGATGCCCGCCTGCACCATGCGGCACACCGCTTCGAAGCTGCGCACTTGCACCCGCAGATTGAGCGTGCGATCGGTCACCGCCGCCTGCGCGGCGAGCAGTCGCATCATCGACGAGCCGCCTTCCAGCGCGACGATGTCGTATTCGAGCACGTCGGCGAAGCGCAGCGGCTGCGCATCCGCCAGCGGATGCGCCGCCGGCAGCACGACAGCCAGGCGGTCGCAGCGGTACGGCAGCACTTCCAGCCCGTCCATGCGCTGGCCTTCGATCACGATGCCCAGATCGGCTTCGGCGGCGTGCACCGCCTTGACGATCTCGTCGCTCCAGCGCTCCTGCACGATCACGCGCACGTCCGGATGGCGCTGGCCGAAGCGCGCCAGATCGGACGGCAAGAACTGCGTCATCGCCGAGGTGTTGGCCAGCAGCCGCAGCGCGCCGCGCCGGCCGCAGGCGTGGTCGCGCATGTCCGCCTGCATCTGATTGACGTGCAGCAGCAGCGTGCGCGCGTGCGCGAGCAGCGCTGTTCCGGCCGCGGTGGGCTCCACCCCGCGCGGCGAGCGCTCCAGCAACGCGGCCTTGAAGCGGTGCTCGAGCAGCGTGATGCGGCGGCTGGCGGCGGCCAGGCAAATGTGGGAGGCGTCGGCGGCCTTCGTCAGGCTGCGCAATTCGGCGGCGCGGACGAACAGGGCGAGCGAATCGAGGTCGGGCAGCATGGCCGCAGGGCGTGCGCGTGATGCTGCCGCGCGCCGCGGCGGCGGCGTTCACTTCTCGGCAACGCGCCGTTGCCGAGTTTCCAATTCAACGCCGCGCGCCGGCCGGGCTACCTTCGCGCCTCGGCCGCCGGCCCCGCGCCGCGCGGAATCTCTGGAGCGAGAAGAGGAGACATCGATGTCCGCGAGAAAACTGGCGTCTGTGTGCCTGGGCGCGCTGGCGGCGCTGTGCGCCGCCGCGGTGCACGCGCAGGGGAGCAAACCGGCGGAGCTGAAGGTCGGTATCACCACCTTCCTGTCCGGCCCGGCCTCGGTATTCGGCGTGCCGGCGCGCGCCGCCGCCGAGATGTGGATCGAGGAGTTCAACGCCGCCGGCGGCATCCAGGGCGTGAAGCTGGCGCCGGTGTTCATCGACGAGGGGCTCGGCGGCGACAAGATGCTGTCGGAGTACCGGCGCGTCGCGCAGGAGGCCGGCGAGAAGGTGATGCTCGCCTCCATCTCCAGCGGCAATTGCAACATCGTCGCACCGGTGGCCGAGGATCTGAAGGTGCTGAACATCATGTGGGACTGCGGCACCGAGAAAATCCTCGAGGACCGGCGCTACAAGTACGTGTTCCGCACGCAGGCCAACGCGGTGACCGAGATGGTGGCCACCGTCGTCTATCTGTTGCGCGTCAAGCCGGACTTCAAGACGATCGCGGTCGTCAATCAGGACTACGCCTGGGGCCGCGACTCCTGGGAGATCTTCCGCAACACGCTGCTGGCGCTGAAGCCCGACACCAAGGTCGTCGCCGAACTGTTTCCGAAGTTCGGCGCCCCCGATTACTCGACCGAGATTTCGCGCCTGCAGGCGCTGCGTCCGGACGTGATCCTGTCCACCTCCTGGGGCGGCGACCTCGACACGCTGGTGCGCCAAGCCGCGCAGCGCGGGCTGACCAAGACTTCGACGTTCGTGCTGCCGCTGGCCGAAAGCTCGCTGGAACGCTTGGGCGTGACGATGCCCGAAGGCGCGATCGTCGGCGCGCGCGGCGACCACTGGTTCCTGCATCCGGAGTTTCGCAACGATCCGAAGTTCAAGGCTTTCGTCGAGAAGTTCCGCGCCCGCACCAAGAGCTATCCGATCTATCCCGTCTACCACATGGTGCAGGCGCTGCAGGCGGTGGCGACCGCCTACGACAAGGCGATCAAGGCCAACAAGGGTCAGTGGCCGAACACCGAGCAAGTGGTCGATGCGATGCGCGGGCTGGAGTTCCGCGGCCTGACGCGTCCGCTGCGCATCCGCGAGGACGGGCAGGCGCTGGAGGACCAGTTGCTGGGCGTGACCAAGAAGGACCCCGCCTATCCGTTCATGGTGCTGGATCGCATGACGATCATTCCGGCCGATCTGGTCACCACACCGGTCGGCCAGAAGTCGCCCGAGTGGGTGAAGACGCTGAAGCCGGACCTGCTGCGCAGCGACCGCATCAAGGCGCTCGGCGGTTGAGCGGCGCCGCGAGTTGCGATGGAAACGGGCGCGGCGCGAGGGCGGCGTAGATGACCGTCGATCTGCTGTCGCTGGCGGTCGCCG
>DATLZG010000233.1:0-2008 GCA_035574095.1 Burkholderiaceae bacterium
ATGCCGGCCGCCGACAGGCGCGCGGCGACGTCGTGCGCGAGCGGAGCGTCGGCCGCGCGCAGCGGGGCCAGCGACAGCCGACGCGCGTCGGATGCGAGCTCGATCTCGCCGAGTGCGCTGCGGTGCGCGTTGACCACCGCCGCGCCGGCCAGCACGCGCCGATGGCCGAAAGCCGCGGCCACCATTTCCGGCGCCGCCAGCCCGTTCTGCACGGTGACGTAGATACGCTTGCCGTCGTCGTCAGCGCCCACCCCTTCGAGCGCGGCCGAGAAATCCGGCATCTTCATGCACAACAGCACCAGCGCGTGCGAGCCGGGCGCGACGGCGTCGCAGATGAAACGCTCGCCGTCGATCTTCATCGTTCCGTTCGGCCCGCGCAGCAGCAGGCCGAGGCGGCGATAGCCGAGAAAACTTTCGGGGCGGATGCGAAACGTGACGTGCCAGCCGGCCTCGAGCAGGCGCGCGCCCAGCACGGCGCCGACCGCGCCGGCGCCGACGATGAGCGCGCTGCGTTCCGAGTAGATCATCCGTTTCCCCCGAGCCGACCAAGGTAGCAGGGGGATGCGGCCCGCGGCAAGCCGGGGGCAATGACGCACCGCGCGAGCCGGCTACTGGGGAAACAGCAGATCTTTAAGGGCGGCGAGCGGACGGGTCTTCAGCACGTCGATCAGATTGTTGAACTGATCGGTCCACAGCGACAGCCCCGGCTGCGGCGCGAGCCGCTCGCTGCGCGCCGCGAGCGGCGGATGCGAGAGCGCCGCCGCGTCCACGGCCAGCAGCACCCAGTCGGTGCTGGACGCGCCGCTTTCCTCCGACGGTGAATCGGCGACGTGCACCGCCACCAGACCGAGGGCGGCCGCAATGTTGGCCAACACCGGTTTCAGATCGAGGAAGCGGTTGGAGATATGCACGGCGATGATGCCGCCGGGCGCAAGGTGCCGGCGATACAGCTCGACCGCCTCGCGCGTGATCAGATGCACCGGGATCGAATCGCTGGAGAAGGCGTCGATCGCCAGCACGTCGTACCGTTGCGGCTGCCCGGCCGCGAGTTCGCGCTCCAGCGACAGCCGCGCGTCGCCTATCACGAACTCCAGCTTTGCCGCGCTCGCATCCAAATAGCCGAACTCGCGCCGCGCGATCGCCAGCACGTCCGGGTCGAGCTCGTAGAAGCGGACGGTGTCGCCGGCGCGGCCGTAGGCCGACAGCGTGCCGACGCCCAGGCCCACGACGCCGAGCCGGATCGGGCCGTGCTGCTGGCGCGCCGCGATCGCCAGCCCCACCCCCGAGCTGCGCGCGTAATAGCTGCCCGGCTCGAGCCGGTTGGCGGCGCGCGTCGGCTGCTCGCCGTGCAGGATCACGCCGTGCAGCAGCCGGCGCATCTGCGCTTCGCCGGTGCCCTGCTCGCGCACGCGCAACGTGCCGTAGAAATTGCGCTGCATCACGATCACGTCGTTGCGCAGAAAGTCGCGGTAGACCCAGCCGTAGTACGCGGTCGCCGCGGTGGCCGCGGCGGCGGTCAGCGCCGTGCTGACGACCCACGGCCCCACCAGCCGTCGGTCGGTCCACGCCGCCAGCACCGCGAGCGCCGTCAGCGCAAACAGCGCCAACGGCAATTCGTAGTAGGCGGGAAAGATGCGCGGCGCGACCAGTCCGACGAACAGTCCGCCTGCCGCGCCGCCCGCCGCCACCGCGAGGTAGAACTGCGTCAGGTAACCCGGCGCCGGCTTGCGGCTGGCAAGCTCGCCGTGGCAGAACAGGCAGCCAAAGAACAGCCCCGCACAGTACAGGGGGACCGCCAGCGTCACGTCGAGCACGCCGCGCGACACCGACAGCCCGGCGGCCATCGCCACCGCGAACGCGACGGCGACGTAAATGCCCCAGCGCGGGTCATATAAGCCGCGGCCACCGCGGCCCTCGAACGCCAGCACGAACGTCAGCAGATACAGCGTCAGCGGCAGCACCCACAGGAACGGCACCGACGCGATGTTCTGCGTGATGTGGCTGGTGC
>DATLZG010000234.1:0-10108 GCA_035574095.1 Burkholderiaceae bacterium
GCTGAACGCGAAATTCGATCTCGTGCTCGGCGGCGGCGGGCCCGGCCTGTTGCTCTCCGGGCCCGATTGTCCGGGCCTGCGGCGCGGCCTGACCGAGACATTCCACTTCCGGCCGGTGCAGGGCACGAACGACCGCGGCTCGATCGCCAAGACGTTCGACAGCCACGTGTGCGAGGCGCTGCAATACGCGGCGCTCGTGTCCGGCACTGCGCGCGCGCGGCTCTCGATCGCCGAGCACCGCCGGCGCCGCGAGGAGCGCCGGCGCGCGGCGCGCGAGGCAGGACGGTTCAATCCGCTGAAGCGACGGGCATGATTGCGCGGCTCGCAACCGACGACGATGTGCGCGAGGTGGTGGTCAACGTCTGCGCCCTGGATGCGGCGATGCTGTTCGCGCGGCGCTTCGACGACGACCGGGCGGCGCTCGCCGAGGAGATGATCGCGCTCCGGCGCTTCGAGATCGCCGCCTACGCCTTTGCCGCCGCCGCGGGCGCGCCGGCGCAGTCGCTGCTCGGGGCGACGCTGATCGCTCCCGGCGTGGCGACGCTGCACTGGTTTTCCACCGGCCGCTGGGCCGAATTCTCCTACGATCGACCCCTGCTGTGGCTCGATTTCTGGCGCTCGACCTTCCTGCCCGAGGTGCTGATCCCCACGGTGCACCGCGCGGAATGCCGCATTCTCGCCGCCAACCGCGCCCAGGCGCGGCGGCTCGCCCGGGTCGGATTTGTTGCCGAAGGCCTCGAACGCGCCGCCGGCCGCGCGGGCGAGGACTTCGTGCGCTTTGCCTGGCTCAATCCACAGCGCCGCCCGACGGTTGACGGCGCGACGGCCGCGCTAGGGTGGGCCAGGATGCGGGAGAAGCGCCATGCTTGAAATCGAACTCGTCCGCGCCGGCGTCGAGTCGCTGATCGGGCTTCTGGTGGCCGGCGCGACCGCCGCCTCGGCCTTCAAGAAACCTGACACTTCGGCGGCCGATGCGGCGGCGGAGATGGCGCGCCGCGACGCCGAGGAGGCGCGCGCGGAGCGCAAACGCGCGCAGGAGGCAGCGGAGGCCGCCGCCGCCGGCGACACCGAATTGCAGCGTCGCGCCGCGGAGAGGCGCTTGCGCACCTTGCTCAGCGAGGGCGGCTTCGCGCAGTTCGCGACGCAGCCGATGGCGGCGCCGGCAGTGAACTATCGCACGGCATTCGGCAGCTAGCATGCGGGACCGTCGGGAGTTGCTCGCGCGTCACGATGAGTTGCGCCGCGAGCGCCGGCGCGAGGAAACCGCGTGGCGCGAGCAGGCGGCGTTCCTGCGTCCCGACGACAACGCCTTCGATCAGGAGATCAGGGAGCGCGACGACGCCGAAGTGTTCGACGCCACGCCGCTGTACGCCAACGACACGTTCGCGAGCGGCCTGTTCGGGCAGATGACCAACCCGGCCAACCGTTGGTTCGAGCTGACGCTCGACGACGAGGAGCGCGCGCGCTATCGCCCGAACGCCGAGTGGCTCTATCGCGTCGCCAACATCGGCTATTCGTCGCTGTCGCCGCAGGTGTCGAGCTTCTATGCCGAGGTGCCCGGCGTGTTCGCCAACATCGGATGCTTCGGCAACGGCTACCTGGCGCAGGAGGAAATCGTCGGGGAGCAGTACATCTCCGACCGCTCGTTGCCGGTCGGCCAGTGCTACATCGAGCTCGACTACAAGGGCGACATCTGCCGGTTCGATCGCGCGTTCTCGCTCACCGGCCGCCAGGTCAAGAGAAAGTTCGACGGCCGGTTCGACGAGAAGGCCGTGCGCGACGAAGCGCGCTATCGCATCATCCATGTGGTGGAACGCAACTACGACTACCGCCCGCGCCGCGGCACCGACAAGCCGTGGTACTCGTGCTACCTCTCCGAGGACATTCCCTCCCTGCAGCGCGAGGGCGGCTTCTACGAGCTGCCCTATCATCGCTTCGGCTGGAACCGGCGCGACGGCCGCGCCTACGACACCGGGCCCGGCCACAATGCGCGGCCGGACCTCGGGTCGCTCAACGAAATGGAGCGCTCGAACCTGGTGGCGGCGGCGTTTGCCGCCGAGCCGCCGCTGCTCACCATCGACGACAGCTACATCACCGCGGCGGACGTCGTGCCGAACGCGGTGATCGAGGGCGGCCTCAACAGCCAGGGCAAGCAGATCGCGGCATATCTCGAGCGCAAATCGCAGCTGCAGCCGAATTTGCAGCAGTCGGAGCAGCGGCGGAACGCCATCCGCACGGCGTTCTACTATTCGCTGATGATGCTGATCCAGCGGCCGCAGATGACGGCGACCGAGTTCCTCGGATTCCAGGAGGAGATTCTCAAGCTGATGGCCGACAAGCTGGTGCGGGTGCAGTCCGGCCTGGCGTCGTTCCTGATCCGGCGGTTGAAAATCCTCGAACGGGCCGGGCAATTGCCGCCGCCGCCGCCGGAGCTGAAGGGCCGGATCGAGATCCGCTTCGTGTCGCCGCTGGCGCGGCTGCAGAAGCTCGCGCAGGCGCGCGGCGCCATGAACTGGGTGGCGCAGCTCGGGCAGGCCGCACAGCTCACCAACGATCTCTCGATCATGGACAATGTCGACGGCGACGCGCTCGCCACCATGCTGCGCGAAGCGAACACCGAGCTGGTCGGCGTCCAGCGCGACGCGAAGCAGCGCGACGCGCTCAGGCAGCAGCGTCTGCAGCAGATGATGCTGCCGCAGCAGCTCGACGCCATGGGCAAGGTGGTCGACATCGGGGCCACGGTGTCGCACGCCCTGCAGGCGAAGACGCTGGCCGACAAGCGGGTGAAGCCGTGACCGCGATCATCCGCAAGATCGACTGGCGCTGGTGGTTCCGCCAGAAATGGCTCACGCCGCAGAAGCGCTGGGCGGTGCTCACGGCCTACAAGTCCATCGACGAGTTCGCGCTCGCCGACATTGCGCAGCGCGGCTATGTGTTCTCGCAGCCGCAGCGCGTGGTGGGCGACGTGTTCGGCGACGGGATCAACGAGGGGAGGCGGCAGCTCGCGCTCGAAATCATCGAGCTGGCCGGCGCCGACGTACAGCAGCTGTTTCAGCTGATCGAGCGCAAGCCGAACGAGAAGGAGAGTGGGCAATGAGCACACAAGGACAAACAGCGCCCCAGGAAGCGGGCGCCGCCGCGCCTGCGGCAAAGCCGAACGGTTCGGGCGCCGAGCCGTTCAAGGGGCCGTATTACGAGGACCCGCGGCTCGCCGAGCTGTTCGACGACGATCTCAAGCGCTTCGCCGCCGGCAAGGCGTTCCCGGACCTGAAGACGCAACTGCGCCAGGGCATGGAAGCCGACAGGATGGCGCGCGAGCGCAACGTGATCGAGGCGCCGGACCCGAAGGCGCTCGACAAATGGTTCGAGAAATACGGCGAGCGGATCGGCTGGGTGCCGGATGCGACGAAATACCAGCTCAAGGATCCGGACAAGGTGCCGGAGGGCGTCAGGCCGGACAACGCGATCCGCGATCTCGTCGCCAAGACCGCCCACAAGCACAAGATCCCGCTGCCGGCCGCCCAGGGGCTTTATGCCGATCTGTTCAACTATTTCTCCGGCAAAATCGCCGAGCAGGCGGCGCGCATGGCGAAGGCCGAGCAGGATCTCGCGGCCGAGCTCGAGCGCGAGTGGGGTGCCGACAAGGAGCGCAACATTGAGCTGGCGCGCCGGGCGGTGCGGCATTTCGCGGTCGACGACGACACCAAAGAGGCGCTCGAGAGGGCGCTGGGCGCGCCGAAGCTGATCAAATTCTTCCATCGGCTCGGCAGCATGATTGGCGAGGACAAGCTCGAGGCCTCGGCCGGCGGCGGCGGCGCGTTGCCGGAGAGCCTCGCCGCGCTCGAGGTCGAGCTGGCGCGGCTTGAGTCCGATCCCGAGTGGATGAAGGTGTTCCGCGATCCGCGGCATCGGCTCTACAAAGAACACGTCGCGCAACGCCAGCGCATCATCGATCGCATGGCGGCGCTGATGCAGCCGAGGCGCTGAACGATGGCGAAGCTCACGGCAAAGAAACTCGCTGCGGTTGCCGCCCCCGCGCCGGATCCCGGCGCGACGGCGAGGATCGTGCGGCAGGTCACCAGCGCCTTTGTCGGGCGCCTGCCGGCGGCGGCGCGATCCGGTCATTACCGCGTCGAGCCGGGCGATCAGTTCGACGGCAGCTACGCGGTGCCGGACGGCCATTACCGTGTGGTCGGGGCGGACTGGATCGTCGCCTTCCGGGACGGCCGCTTCGTCGAGGCCTACCGCGCGCTGCCGCCCGATTACGGCGGTGCGGCTGTGATTGCGGTCGCCGCCGACGGTTGACGGCGCCGGCCGTGCGTTAAGCGTTGGGTCGGAGCCGCCGGCCGCGCGCCGGCGCCTTGAGTGCCCGCACCCCGGCTGCTCCGCCGGGCCCGGCTGACCCGCACGAAAGCCGTGCCGTCGACCCGGACGTAAAACGGCAGGACGGGCCCGAGGCCCGGCGGCCGCAACGTGCCGCACGGCCTCCGCACCCCGCGCCGAAGCAACCCGAACACGCAACGCTTCGACAAGGAGGCCACGATGGCCGGTCCGATTACCGATGCCCACAAGCTCGCCTACGTGAAGAACGTCGAGCTTGCGGTGCAGCAGACGAAATCCAAGTTCGAACAGGCGTTCACCTATCAGGACAGCTTGAAAGGCCGCGTCGCCTGCATGCTCGAGCTGATCGGCGCGACCGAAGCGATCCTCGACGGCGCGCGCGGCGGCGATACCCCGAACATCGACGCCACGATCGAGCCGGTCTGGTGCAAGCCGCGGCAAATCGAGTGGGGCAAGCTGATCGAGAAGGAGGACGCCATCAAGGCGCTCACCGATTACCAGTCGCAGTTCGTGCAGGCCGGCGCGGCCGCCATCGTGCGCGGCCGGGACAAGATCTTCGCCCAGGCGATCTTCGGCAACCGGCTGATCGGGCAGGACGCGGCGACCGAAGCGGCCTACGACCCGACCAACAAGGTGGTGGCGGTGGACGTCGGCGCGGGCTCGGCGACCGGAATGAACCTCGCCAAGATCGAGCGCGCCAAGCGCTATCTGCGCGCCTTCGAGGTGAACTTCGATGCCGAGGAGCTCTGGGGCGCGCTCAACGCGCAGCAGATGGAGGAACTCTACTACGACATCATCGCCAACGCCACGACGCCGCAAGGCAAGACCGCCGTGCTCGACGCCACCACCAAGATCGTGCACGCGGTGGCCGGCATCAACTTCGTGCACTCCGAGCAGCTCCCGGCGCACGACGGCAGCACCTATGCGGCCGCCATCTGGTGCAAGTCCGGCATGTACTACGGCGATTTCGATCCGCTGAAGGTTTCGGCGGAGCCGAACCCGGCCAAGAAATACCGGATCCACCCGTACATGGAAAACTGGTTCGGCGCGACCCGCGCCGAAGACAAGAAGGTGATCAAGATCCTGACCAAGATCTAGTGACCGCGCCTGCCCGCCGCCGGCCGCCGCGCCGGCGGCGGGGCTCGCAACGCAACCGTCAACCCAGGAGACCATTATGGCAGTCGTCAACAAATACGGCACCGGCTACAAGGATCCGGCGTCGCTCAAGCAGGTCGAGGCCGTGTTGGCCGAGGCCACGGTCCGGCAGATCAACTCGCTGGTCTCGATTACGACCGGCGACAGCACGAACTCGACGCACCGCATCGGATCGGTGCCGTCGAACGCGATCATCGCGCCGGACAGCCGCTACGACCATGAAGACACCGGCCTCACGCAGGTGGACATCGGGCTCGCCTATCCCAACGGCGGCGCGATGATCGACGCCGATTGTCTCGTCGCCGGCGACGACATCTCCCTCGCCGGCAGCCAGACCTTCGCCGGCCACGGCACGCTCACCGCCGCCAACATGAACAAGCGCGCGTGGGAGATCGCCGGACTCGCGGCCGATCCTGGCGGCAACCTCGACATTGTGCTGACGCAGAAGGCCGGCACCGCCGGCACCAAGAAGATCCACTTCGCGATCCGCTATTCGAAGTGATGAATCGGCCATCGCGCTGCAAGCGCGATGGCCGCCATCGGCGGGAGGTGAGCCATGCCGGATCGGGCACGCACCGAATTGGAGGCGGCCAACCTCGCGCTGGCGCTGATCAAGGAGCCGGGCATCGCCTCCTTCGATGAGCCGGAACGCGCCGCGGCGCGCGAATGCCGCAAGTGGTTCGGCACCGTGCGCGACCAGGTGTTGCGGCAGCGCGATTGGAACTTCGCGTCCACCTATGTGCAGCCGGCGGCCGATCCGGCGGAAAGCATCGGCCCGCTCAAGAAGCGCTTCCTCTTGCCGGAGGAATGTCTGGCGGTGCGCGAAGTGCACGGCGCGGCTGCCTCCGAATGGACGCTGCAGCGCGAGAAGCTCACCGTCAGCGGCGTTGAAGTCGAGCGCGTCGCGCTGGTGACCAACCTCACGGCGCCGCTCGTCCGCTACACGGCGCGCGTGCTCAACGTCGAGCTGTGGGACGCCGAGTTCCTGATCGCGTTTGCGGCCCAGCTCGGGCATCGCGTGGGCCCGCTGATTGGGCGTTCGGTCACCACGGTGGGCAAGCTGATGGAGGAGGCTCGGGCGCTGATCGACGCCGCCGCCGGCTCAGACGCGCGCGAGAACGCGCCGAAGCAGATCTCGCGCGAGGTGCCCGCGATCTCGGCGCGCCGGCGCGGGAGGATGTTCCGATGACGGTCAAGGCGGTGATCGAAAAGATCACCTTCACGGCGGGCGAGGTGTCGCCGACGCTGCGGGCGGCGATCGACCTCAAGCGCTATCAGGCCGGGCTCGCGCACTGCGACAACATGACCGTGCTCTACGAGGGGGCGCTGAGCCGTTCGCCCGGCACCCGCTTCGTCGCCGAAGTCAAAAACGAAAGCGAGCCCTCGGCGGCGATCCCGTTCCGCTACACCACCGGCGACTACTACATGCTGGCGATCAACGGCGGCAAGGCGCGCGTCCTGCGCGACGGCGGCGTCGTCATGGACGGCGGCAATCCGTTCGAGTTCACCGTGCCCTGGTCGGCCGCCGATCTCGAGAAGCTGCGCTATTCGCAGACTGCGACCTCCATCACCGTGGTCTGTCCGGGCTATCAGCCCCGGGTGCTGACCCGCAGCTCGCACACCAACTGGAACGTGACCCTCTATCAGTCGAAGAAGGGTCCGTTCGACGTGCAGAACCTCGACCAGTCGAAAACGCTGCAGGCCTCGGCCGTCACCGGCACGGTCGCTCTCACCGCGGCCGGACATGCGCCGTTCTCGAGCGACGACATCGGCACCTTGTGGCGCCTCGACGAGAAGGATCTCTCGGCGGTGCCCTATTGGCGCGCGAGCGTGAACGTGGCGCAGGGCGATCAGCGCCGCTTTCAGGGCCGCGTCTATGAGGCGCTCAATGCCGGCGATTCGGGGCCGACCGCGCCGACGCACGAGGAAGGCGACTGGAACTCGGGCGCGGTCACCTGGCGGTTCCTGCACAAGGGCTACGGCTTGGTTCGCATCACCGCGATCACCAACAGCCAGCAGGCGACCGGCACCGTGGAGGCGCGTCTGCCGGACAGCGTGGTGGCGGGTCCGACCTGGCGCTGGTGGCCGCCGGCCTGGTCGGGCGTACGCGGCTGGCCCGACGCGATCTGGCAGTACGAGGGGCGGCTGATGTTCGGGCGCGACGATCTGTTCTGGGGCTCGGTGCCGAACGCGCACGACGACCATGAGCAGAAGGTCGAGGACGACGGCGTCGCCGCGGACGATTCCGCGATCGCATTCCGGCTCCGCTCGCCGTCGGGCGCGCGGCCGAAGATCGAATGGGGCTTGGCCTCGCACGTGCAGGTGCTGGGCGCGCGCGACTGCGAGTGGGTGGTGCGACCGCGCAACGCCACGCAGGCGCTGTCGCCGGCCAACATCCGCGCCGACGAGGAGGACGACGAGGGCTCGGCGCCGCACATCGCGGCGCGCGTCGCGGGCGGCGGCATCTTCATCGGCCGCTCGCGCAAGCGGCTGCATTACGTCAAGTTCGATCCGCTCACCGAAAAGCTGATGCCGGAAGAGCTGACCGCGACCGCGCGTCACATCCTCGAAGGCGAGGCGGCCTGGCTCGCCTGGCAGCGCGATCCGAACCGCGTGCTCTGGGTCGGCTGCCTCAACGGCGATCTCATGGGCATGACCTTCATGCCGAAAGAACAGGTGATCGGCTGGCACCGGCGCACCTTGAAGAACGGCTACGTCGAGCGTGTGGCCGGCATCGGCGCGGCCGACGATGCGTTCTCCGAGATCTATCTCTGGGTGCGGCGCACCATCAACGGGCAGACGCGGCGCTACATCGAATATCTGATGAACTGGTATCCCACGGCAAAACCGCTGGAACGCACGACGAGCGAGGGCGCGGCCGCCTGGTTCCTCGATTGCGCGATCGAATATTCCGGGCCGCCGACCTCGACCATTTCCGGGCTCTCGCACCTGAAGGGCGAGGAAGTCGGCATTTTCGCCGACGGCGCCATGCATCCGCGCCGCACGGTATCGCAGACGGGCTCGATCACGCTGGAGCGCCCGGTCTCGCACGCGCTGATCGGCATCCCGCAGAGCTGGTACGTGCAGACCTTGCCGATCGAGCCGCTGCAGCCGGGCGGCGGCTCGCGGCGCGACCAGGCCAAGCGCGCGAGCCGCGTCATCCTGCATCTGCTCAATTCCGCCGGCGGCTGGATTCGCGTCAACGGCTCGGAGAAGGAGGCGCTGTTCCACACCGGCGCCGCCGACTACGGCGCGGCGCAGAAGCTGTTCACCGGCGCGCTGGACGTGGCGGTGGCTGCAGGGCCGGAAAAGGAGCTGGTGGTGGAGATCGGCGGCGAGGACGCGCTGCCGTTCACGCTGCTCGGCATCACCGTGTCGTCGCATATCGAGGATGAGGACTGAGGCATGGATCCGATCTTCTTCGGCTTCATCTCGGGACTGGGGCGGCTGATCGGCGGGCTGCAGGGCGCGCGCGCCGGCAAGATCGAGGCCAAGATCGCGGAGACCAACGCCTACCTCGCCGGCATCAACCGCGAGATGGCGAAGATGGACGCCAAGCTCGCCTATACCAATGCGAGCTACAAGATCGCCCGCGTGCAGCGCGCGGTGCGGGCGGCGACGTCCTCGGCGACGGCGCATTTTGCCTCCGCCAATCTCGACCCGGCCTACGGCTCGCCGCTCCTGATCCAGGGGCATGCGGCGGCGCAGGGCGAGGCCGATCAGGCGATCCTCGCGGCGCAGGGCGGGCTCGATGCCTCGACTGCGCTCGCGCACGCGGCGACCGCGGCGAACCAGATGGTGACCTCGCTCTACGCCAAGGCCGCCGCCGAGGACCGGGCGCGGCAGAGCTTGTTGTCGGGCTTCCTCGGCTTCGGCTCCTCGCTGTTGCGCGGCGCCGGGCGCTGGCCGGGCCTGAGCGGCGAAGGCTTTGGCGGCGGCGATTACTGGGCGCCCGCGTCCTTCGAGTGGAGGGCCTACTAGATGGCCGAGCGCAGCGGCATCGATTATTTCTCCCAGGCGGAGGCGCCGGTGCCGCATTCGCGCACCTGGCACACGCAATGGATCCACGGCCCGCAGGCGCCGCGCTTCGACACCTCGACGCTGGCGCGCGCAATCGAGGAATTCGGCCGCATCGGCATCGCCGTCGCCGCCAAGCAGGAGAGCGAGAAGCAGAAGCTCGAGAAGGCGGCGACCGGCCGCAAGGCGCTGCGCGTGCGCACGCGCGCGGCGCGCGCCATCTCGGAGCTGCGCGCCGGCGAGGCGAGCGACGATCCGATGCAGGCGCCGGGCCGCTTCGACGAGGGCGTGGCCGACATCAGAAAGCGCGCGCTCGAGGAGATCGAGGACCCCGAAGAACGCAGCCAGGCGGAAGTCTATCTCAACAGCTATGCCGCCGCCGAACGGCGCCAGCTCGCGCAGGCGAGCCTGCAGCGCGCGGCGGCCGATACACTGTCCGCGCTCGATGCCTCCTACGAAGTGAACCTGGCCGCCGCCGCCGGCGCCGGGTCCGACATCGAACGGGCGGCGGCCTATGCCCGCCACCTCGACGATCTCGAACGGGCGCGCGAGGTCGGGTGGATCAGCGAGGCCGACTATGCGGCGCGCGAGCAGC
>DATLZG010000235.1:0-6758 GCA_035574095.1 Burkholderiaceae bacterium
GTACCGCGCGCCGACCCGCGGCGCGTGCGCGCCGCCGTCCGCCTGTCTGAGCGTGCGGCTGGCGATGCTCGGCATGGCGCGCGCTCGAACCCTGGACCCCCGCCGTGTGGCCCGCGCCGGGGGGAAACTGACACGGTGCACGGCCGCTCGCCGCGCGCCCGCGATTCGATAGGAGACCACAATGCCCAGTTACACGCCGCCGCTGCGCGACCAACAGTTCGTGATGCACGAGCTGCTCGGCGCCGCCGACGAACTGAACAAGATGCCGCGCTACGCCGACGTGGACGCGGCGACGCTGAACCAGGTCGTGGAGGAAGCCGGCAAGTTTTGCGCCGAAGTGCTGTTTCCGCTGAACCGCAGCGGCGACGAGGAAGGCTGCCACTACGACGCCGCCACGCGCAGCGTCACGACGCCGCAGGGCTTCAAAGAGGCGTATCGGCAGTTCATCGAGGCGGGTTGGCAGGGGCTGGCGGCCGATCCGGAGTACGGCGGTCAGGGGCTGCCGCATCTGCTGCAGGTCGCGTTCTACGAGATGCAGTACTCGACCAACCAGGCCTTCGCAATGTATCCGGGCCTGACCAACGGCGCCTACGAGTGTCTGGTGCGCTACGGCACGCCGGAACAGAAGGCGCTGTACGTCACCAAGCTCGTCTCCGGCCGCTGGTCCGGCACGATGTGCCTGACCGAGCCGCACTGCGGCACCGACCTCGGGCTGCTGCGCACGAAAGCCGAACCGCAGGCCGACGGCAGCTACAAGCTGACCGGCACCAAGATTTTCATCTCCTCCGGCGAGCACGATCTGACGGAGAACATCGTGCATCTGGTGCTGGCGCGGCTGCCGGATGCGCCGGCGGGAACGAAGGGCATTTCGCTGTTCATCGTGCCGAAGTTCCTGCCCGAAGGCAGCGGCCGCGACGCGAAGGTCGGCAAGCGCAACGCGATCTACTGCGGCGGCATCGAGCACAAGATGGGCATCCACGCCAACAGCACCTGCCAGATGGTGCTGGAGGGCGCCACCGGCTGGCTGGTCGGCGAGCCGAACAAGGGGCTGCAGGCGATGTTCGTGATGATGAACGGCGCGCGGCTCGGCGTCGGCGTGCAGGGGCTGGGGCTGAACGAAGTCGCCTATCAGAACGCCGCCGCGTACGCGAAAGAGCGCCTGCAGGGTCGCTCGCTGTCGGGCGTGAAAGCGCCGGACAAGCCGGCCGATCCGATCATCCATCACGCCGACGTGCGGCGCATGCTGCTGACTGCGCGCGCGTACGCCGAAGGGGGGCGCGCGTTCGCCTACTGGGTCGCGTTGCAGGCCGACCGCCAGCACGCGCACCCGGACGAGGCCGAGCGTCAGTTCGCCGCCGACATGATGGCGCTGATGACGCCGATCGTGAAGGCGTTCATGACAGACAACGGCTTTCGCTGCGCCTCCGACTGCCTGCAGGTCTTCGGCGGCCACGGCTACATCCGCGAATCGGGCATGGAGCAGTTCGTGCGCGACGCCCGCATCAACATGATCTACGAGGGCACCAACACGATTCAGGCGCTCGACCTGCTGGGCCGCAAGGTGCTGATGGACAACGGCGCCAAGCTGAAGAAGTTCGGCAAGCTGGTGCAGGACCTGATCGAGCAATGCGGTACCGACCCCGAGATGAACGAGTTCATCTCGCCGCTCGCCGATCTCGGTGAGAAGGTGACCAAGCTGACGATGGAGATCGGCATGAAGGCGCTCGCCAACCAGGACGAAGCGGGCGCCGCGGCGGTCGATTACCTGCGCGTGCTCGGGCACCTGGTGTACGCATATTTCTGGGCGAGAATGGCGCAGGTGGCGCTGGCGCGCATCAAGGCCGACGGCGACAAGGTCGATCCTTTCTATCGCGCGAAGCTCGAGACGGCGCGCTTCTACTTCCAGCGGCTGCTGCCGGAAACCGCCTATCACATCCGCGCGGCACGCGCGGGCGCCGCGAGCGTGATGCGGATGCCGGCGGAGCTGTTCTAGGGACGCGTGATCCGTCACTCGTGATCCGTGGATCACGGCAACGAGTGACGGATCGCGGACAACGGATCACGGATCACGGATCACGGAGAACGACATGCCCAACTTCATCGTCCGCAAAGTCGCGGTGCTCGGTGCCGGCGTGATGGGTGCGCAGATCGCCGCGCATTGCGTCAACGCCAAGGTGCCGGTACTGCTGTTCGACCTGCCGGACACCAAGTCCAACGACAAGAACGGCATCGCATTGCGCGCGATCGAGAACCTGAAGAAGCTCAGCCCGGCGCCGCTGGCGGACAAGGACGACGCCGCCTACATCGTCGCCGCCAACTACGAGCAGCACCTCGAATGGCTGCGCGGCTGCGACCTGGTGATCGAGGCGATCGCCGAGCGCATGGACTGGAAGCACGACCTGTACCGCAAAGTGGCGCCGTACCTCGCGCCGCATGCGATCCTGGCCTCCAACACTTCGGGGCTGTCGATCGGCAAGCTGTCGGAGGCGCTGCCGGCCGCGCTGCGCAGTCGCTTCTGCGGCGTGCACTTCTTCAACCCGCCGCGCTACATGCACTTGGTCGAGCTGATCGCGACGGCGGCGACCGAGCCGAAGATCCTCGACGACCTGGAGACCTTCCTGACCAGCACGCTCGGCAAGGGTGTGGTGCGCGCCAAGGACACGCCGAACTTCATCGCCAACCGCGTCGGCATCTTCGGCATGCTGGCGACGATCAAGGAAGCGGAAAAGTTCGGCCTGCCGTTCGATGTCGTCGACGATCTGACCGGCACCAACCTCGGCCGTGCCAAGAGCGCCACTTTCCGCACCGCCGACGTCGTGGGCCTGGACACGATGGCGCACGTGATCAAGACGATGCAGGACACGCTGACGCCGGACATCGACCCGTTCGCGCCGCATTTCGCCGTGCCGCCGGTGTTGAAGGCGCTGGTGGACAAGGGCGCGCTGGGCCAGAAGAGTGGCGCGGGCTTCTACCGCAAGGAAGGCAAGACGATCCAGGTGCTGGATCCGCAGCGCGGCGAGTACGTCGAGTCGCGCGGCAAAGCCGACGAGCTGGTCGTGCGCATCCTGAAAAAGAAGGATCCGGCCGAACGTCTGAAGCTGCTGCGCGAGACCAAGCACCCGCAGGCGCAGTTTCTGTGGTCGATCTTCCGTGACGGCTTCCACTACATCGCCGTGCACCTGGAGTCGATCGCCGACACCGCGCGCGACGTGGACTTCGCGCTGCGCTGGGGGTTCGGCTGGAACACGGGCCCGTTCGAAACCTGGCAGGCGGCGGGCTGGAAACAGGTGGCCGAATGGGTGCAGGCCGACATCGATGCCGGCGAGGCGCTGTGCCGCGCGCCGCTGCCGCAATGGGTGTTCGAAGGCCCGGTCGCCAAGGCGGGCGGCGTGCACACCAAGGAAGGGTCGTGGAGCCCGGCCAAGAAGCGCTTCGTGCCGCGCGCCGAGCTGCCGGTTTATGCACGGCAGATCTTCCGCGCGCCGCTGGCCGGCGAGGGCCTGCCGACCGGACACACCGGCGGCAAGACGCTGTTCGAGGACGATTCGTGCCGTCTCTGGCATCTGCAGTCGGGGCTGGCCGCCGAGGTGCTGGTCTTCTCGATCAAGACCAAGGTGCACGCGATCGGCCCCGGCGTCGGGGCGGGCCTGCTGCGCGCGATCGAAGAAGCCGAGCGCGGCTTCCGCGGCCTGGTGATCTGGTCGCCCGACGATCCGTTCTCGGTCGGCGCGGATCTGAACGCGATGCTGCCGGTGTTCATGGCGGGCGGCGCCAAGGCGATCGGCGACGAGGTCAAGAAGCTGCAGGACATCCTGATGCGTCTGAAGTACGCGCAGGTGCCGACGGTGGCGGCGATCAGCGGCATGGCGTTGGGCGGCGGCAACGAGCTGGCGCTGCACTGCGCGAAGCGCGTCGCGGCGCTGGAGAGCTACATCGGCTTGGTCGAGGTCGGCGTGGGACTGATCCCCGGCGCCGGCGGCTTGAAGGAGGGCGCGCTGCGCGGCGCACGCGCGGCACAGGCGGCGGGCAGCAACGACGTGCTGCCGTTCATCCGCAACTGGTTCACCAACGCGGCGATGGCCAAGGTCTCGACCTCGGCGCACGAAGCGCGACAGATGGGCTACCTGCGCGCGAGCGATCCGATCGTGTTCAACCGTTACGAGCTGCTGTGGTGCGCGATCGGCGAGGCGTACGCGATGCACGCGCTCGGCTACCGGCCGCCGCTGGCGCCGCAGACCTTTCCGGTCGCCGGCCGCACGGGCCTGGCGACGATCAAGGCGCAACTGGTCAACATGCGCGACGGCGGTTTCATCAGCGAGCACGACGTCTTCCTCGCCTCGTGCATCGCCGACGTGATGTGCGGCGGCGACGTCGAGCCCGGCAGCGTGGTCGACGAACAATGGCTGCTCGATCTCGAACGCAAGTACTTCACGCAGCTCGTCACGCACCCGAAGTCGCAGGAGCGGATGATGGGCATGATGCAGACCGGCAAGCCGGTCAGGAACTGAACCGCCGCCGCACACGGAGAACGAGATGAGCCGACAAATCCAGGACGCCTACATCGTCGCCGCCACGCGCACGCCGATCGGCAAGGCGCCGAAGGGCATGTTCCGCAACACGCGCCCGGACGATCTGCTGGTCGCGGCGCTCAAGGGCGCGCTGGCGCAGGTACCGAACCTCGACCCGGCCGCGATCGAAGATGCGATCGTCGGCTGCGCGATGCCGGAGGCCGAACAGGGGCTGAACGTGGCTCGCATCGCGGTGCTGCTGGCCGGGCTGCCCAAGTCGGTCGGCGGCGTGACGATCAACCGCTTCTGCGCGTCGGGCCTGACCGCGGTGCAGATGGCGGCCGACCGCATCCGCGTCGGCGAGGCCGACGTGATGATCGCCGCCGGCACCGAATCGATGAGCATGGTGCCGATGACCGGCAACAAGCCGTCGTTCAACACCCGCATCTTCGAGCGCGACGACAACGTCGGCATCGCGTACGGCATGGGCCTGACGGCAGAGAAGGTGGCCGCGCAATGGAAGGTGACGCGCGAGCAGCAGGACGAATTCGCGCTCGCCTCGCACCAGAAGGCGATCGCGGCGCAGAAAGCGGGCGAGTTCCGCGACGAAATCACGCCGATCGAAATCGTCGAGAAGTTTCCGAACCTCGCGACGCACGAGCTCGCGGTGAAGACGCGCAAAGCGGAACTGGACGAAGGCCCGCGCGCCGACACCAGCCTGGAAGCCCTGGCGAAGCTGAAGCCCGTGTTCGCGGCCAAAGGCAGTGTCACCGCGGGCAACAGCTCGCAGACCTCGGATGGCGCCGGCGCGCTGATTCTCGTCAGCGAGCGCGCGCTCAAGCAGTTCAACCTGACGCCGCTGGCGCGCTTCGTGTCGTTCGCGATTCGCGGCGTGCCGCCGGAGATCATGGGCATCGGCCCGAAAGAGGCGATTCCGGCGGCGCTGGCGCGCGCCGGCTTGAAGCAGGACGATCTGGACTGGATCGAACTGAACGAAGCGTTCGCCGCCCAGGCCCTGGCGGTGATCAACACGCTCGGGCTAGACAAGAGCAAGGTCAACCCGCTGGGCGGCGCGATCGCGCTCGGCCATCCGCTGGGGGCGACCGGCGCGATCCGTTCCGCCACCGTCGTGCACGCGCTGCGCCGCCGGAACCTGAAGTACGGCATGGTGACGATGTGCGTCGGCACCGGCATGGGCGCGGCCGGCATCTTCGAGCGCGTTTAGGCCGCGCATGCATCCGCTGGACACGGCGCTCGCGCTCGAGCCGCTCGGCGCCGGGCGCTGGCGCGGCCGCACCTCGCCCGCCTGGCAGAACATGGTCGGGCCGTTCGGCGGCATCACCGCCGCGCAGGCGCTCGTCAGCGTCTTGCGCGACGAGCGCCGGCTGGGCGAGCCGGTCGCGCTGACCGTCAACTTCTGCGCCGCGCTCGCCGACGGCGCCTTCGAGGTGGAGGCGCAGCCCGCGCGCACCAACCGTTCGACGCAACATTGGACGGTCGCGCTGCGCCAGGGCGGGCAGACCCTGCTGACCGGCACCGCGATCACCGCGCTGCGCCGGCCGACGTGGAGCGCCGATGAAGTTGTGGCCGCGCCCGCGCCGCCGCCGCAGGAGGTCGCGCCCCTTGCGGCCACCGGGGCGGTCGAATGGTTGAACCGTTATTCGATCCGCTTCGTCGCCGGCGGCTTTCCGGCCGCTTGGGACGGGCAAGACGGCGGCGACAGCCGCAGTCTGCTGTGGGTGCAGGACGCTCCGCCGCGGCCGCTCGACTATGCGGCACTGACCGCGATGGCCGACGTGTTCTATCCGCGCATCTGGCGCCGGCGCGCTTGGCGCGTGCCGATCGGCACGGTGACGTTGAGCGTTTATTACCACGCCGACGCCGAGCGCCTCGCGCAGGCGCACGATGCGCCGCTGCTCGGGCAGGCGAGCGCACAGTCGTTTTACAACGGCTATTTCGATCAAAGCGCCCAGCTGTGGAGCGAGGCCGGCGTGCTGCTGGCGACCACGCATCAGCTCGTCTACTACAAGGAATAGCCGCAGCACGCCGGCGCGCCGCGATGCAGACCACCACGATTCGCACTGCCGACGGCTTCGAACTGGCCGCCGCCTGCTATGGCGATGCGCAGGCGTGCCGTGCCGGCGTGCTGATCGCCGGCGCGATGGGCGTCGAGCAGAAGTACTACGCCGCGTTCGCGCACTGGCTCGGCGAGCAGGGCTTTTTCGTCGTCACGTTCGACTTCCGCGGCAT
>DATLZG010000236.1:0-2262 GCA_035574095.1 Burkholderiaceae bacterium
CCGCGACGGCGGCGACCGGCGGCAGCAGCACGAATGCGCCGGTGTCGGCGCTGCGCGTGCTCTGCGGCTGGTACAGCGGATTGGCGCCCGGCAACACGCGGTTCAGCACCGCGATCACCTGCGCGGCGTTGCGCCGCGTGACATTGGTACGCAGGTGCGCGGCACCGTAGTCCCGGCGCAGCAGCTCAAGCGCGGCGTCGAACACGCGCGCATCGGCGCGCCGAAAGCGATAGATCGACTGCTTCGGATCGCCGACGATGAACACGGTCGGCCGCCCGCCGCTGCCGTCGTAGGCGGCCAGCCACGATTGCAGCACCTGCCATTGCAGCGGATTGGTGTCCTGAAATTCGTCGAGCAGCAGGTGGCGGTAGCGCGCGTCGAGCCGCGAATGCATGTACGCGGCGCAATCGGGATCGGCGAGCAGGCGGTGCGCGTGCCACTCGAGGTCGGTGAAATCGATTTCCTGTTCCTTCAGGCGCTGGTAGATCGCGATTAGCAGCCGGCCGCACGGCAGCGCCGCTTCGTTCAACCGGTAAGCGCGCCACGTCGCGACGGCGGACTCGATGCGCTGCAGCTCGGCGCAGGCCGCGGCATGCGCGTGCGCGTACGCGCCGTCGTCGCGCGCGAGCTTCTTGGCGATCGCCTCGGGCGCTAAAGCCTTGCGCGGCGTGCCCTCGGTGGTCAGCAGCAGGGCGCAGGCCGCCGCGTAGTCCTGCACCGGGTCGGGCGCCGGCGCATCGAGCCACTGCGCCGCGGCGTCGATCGCCGCCTGCACGTGGTTGCCGGCTTTGGCGAGGCTCTGCCAGCACGCGAGCAGTTGCCGCAAGGCCGGCACGAAGGCGCTCGCGCGCAACGCCGCGCGCGGGTCGTCCTTTCCCGCGGCGGCCAGCGGCTGCAGCGCGCGGGCGATCGCGCGCTCCTCGTCGCCGGCGGCGAAGCTCCACCACTCGGCGCGCTTGTCCAGCATCTGTAGCAGCAGGTTGCGCGCCGCCTCCTCGCCCACCGCATCGAGCAGCCGCTCCCACGCCGCGCGCTCGGCCGCGTGCTCGGCGCGCGCCAGCGCGGCGTTGAAGTGCAGCCAGGCATCGGCGCGCAGGCGGCCGGTCGTTTCCGCCAGCGTCGGCGCGAACGGCACTGCGCTGCCGAGCGGTGCGCGCGCGAGCAACTGCCAGAACCATCCGTGGAAGGTGTCGATCGTCAGCGGCACGCGCGCGGTCAACACCCGCTCGTACAGCGTGCGCGCACGGCCGATCGAAGCGCGCGCCGCCGCCGGCGGCATACCGCGCGCGCACAGCGACGCCACCACGCTTTCGTCGGCAGCGGAGGCGAGCTCCTGCAGATCGCGCAGCAGCCGCGCGCGCATCTCCTGCGCGGCGCGGCGCGTGAACGTGATGGCGAGGATCTCGCTCGGCTCGCTGCCGGCGAGCAGTAGCCGCACGATGCGCCCGACCAGCAGCCACGTCTTGCCGCTGCCGGCGCAGGCTTCGACGACCACGCTGGCCGCCGGATCGCACGCGCGGCGCGTGAACTCGGCTTCGTCGATCGGTCGATCGTCGGCCAGATACTCGCTCATGCGTCGGGTCCGTGTTCCCAGTAGTCGCGCCGGCACAGGCCGCGCATTTCGCAGTACGCGCACACCGCCGCGGCGCCGAGGGCCGGCAACGGCGCGCCGTCGGCGATGCGCTGCAAATCGGTGCGCAGCCGTTCGCCGACCGCCTGCACCAGCGCGGCGAACGGCTGCGGGGGGGCGATCTCGCGCACGCCGCTTTCGTCTTCTTTCGCGCGTTCAAAGCTCAGGTACGCCGCCTGCAGGTCGGCTGCAGAACCGAGCAACAGTCCGTAAAAGGGCAGTTGCACGTCCTCGCCGGGCTCCGCCAGCGCGCGCCGCAGCACCTCGCCGCGGCGCAGCTTGTAGTCGATCACCTTGACGCACCCGTCGGCGCGCGCGTCGATGCGGTCGATGCGGCCGACCAGTTCGATGCGGCGGCCGTCGCGCAGCACCAGCGTCTGCGCGCACTGGCGCTCGCCGCCGGCGAAACGCCAGCCGGCGGCGGCATGCGCGCGCAGCCAGTCGATGTAGCCGGGGATCAGCCCCAGCAGGCGGCGCGCGAATGCCGCCAGCGCCGGCGCGCGCTCGAGCCGCGGCGCGAGCACGGCATGCGCATGCTCGGCCAGGCTCGCTGCGAGCTCGGCGGCGTCGCGCTGGCTGAAATCCGTCGCCCCCCACGCGGCGTGAAAGCGCAGCAGCACCTCGTGCAGCAG